>JAPKCI010000122.1 GCA_028823035.1 Rubripirellula sp. | reverse complement strand
ATCCCCTCGCGATGCCAGCTACGCGATTGCTTATGCATTGACGGACAGCAGCCCAGACGAAGAACTGTCCAAAGCGGCTGACGAGGGTAGACTTGCAACCAAGCAAGACTACAAGCACGAAATCCTGCGTCTGCTGGCAAACCGCGATCAATACTATGTCATTGACGAGGCTGTCCAGCGAATCCAGTTAACCGCTAGCATTACGAATTCACCCATTCGCAAATTGAGGTTTTTCAGGGAGTTCTTTGGCTACCCCAAAATGCTGCCGATTTTCAAGGACAACAAGAGGTTTGGTGGCAACTACGACAATGCAAAAGGGCGAGTCATAGGCGAAGCGGATCGCCTGGTTGATCACATCTTGCAGAGTGACCAGAACGTCATCGAGAAGTTACTAACGACCGAGGATTTTTACGTCTTTCACTCCGGCGACAATGAGGCCATGACGACTGCGTCAAACCGGATCCGAAAAATCTACGATCACTTCAAGGATGAAGACTGGCAGAACTTTTCAACGGAAGACCTTGCGAAGCACCAAGCGTTTATTTCAGATGTCAAAGTGAGAGGAATGGGACGCAACCCAAAAGACGACCTGCGAACCTTCAATACTGTGATGACAAGTTTCACCTCACGCTTTGACAAAGGGCAACATGCTGCTCCGCCCTTCGATTCTTTTCCTGCGCATGGCAAGAGCAATGCCGACACACGCGCAGGTCTACAACTGCGCAGCCCCGAAGTCGCCAAATTCTTTAATATCCGATTGGACAACTGGAACTATCCGGCGACTCAACCCGCACGAGTCGCCAATCGTAAAGGCATCCTGACACACCCTGCCTGGCTGATCGCCCATGCGCAAAATACGGAAACCGCCCCCGTCCAACGTGGCAGATGGGTCCAGGAAAAATTGTTGGCCGGCACTGTCCCCGACATACCCATCACAGTCGACGCGGTGATCCCCGAAGACCATCACAAAACTCTTCGACAGCGTCTGGTTTCAAAAACGGCAGATACTTACTGTTGGAAGTGCCACAAAAAGATGAATCCTCTCGGCTTGCCGTTTGAGGTGTACGACGATTTCGGGCGTTATCGCACCGAAGAGTCGTTGGAACATCCGAGCAATCTGGTAAAAAAAGGACTAGACAAGGCGGCACCTCACGTCGATCTGCGAGATATCTACACAACATTGCCGGTCAATGCCGAAGGGTATCTTGAGGGTACCGGGGAGGAAAGCTTAGATGGCGAAGTCAAAGACGCCATCGACATGATTGGACGGCTTGCCAAGTCAGATCGTGTCCGGCAATCTGTTATTCGGTATGCGTTTCGCTATTTCCTTGGTCGAAACGAAATGCTGTCAGATTCCAAGACCCTGATTGATGCTGACCATGCCTACATGAACAGCGGTGGCAGTTTTGATGCGGTGATCGTTTCACTGCTGACTTCGGATTCCTTCATCTACCGCAAAGACGCGCGAAATTGACCATGGCCACCAATCGACGAGAATTTCTACAGACCGCAGCTGTCGGCGCTGGTGCTATGACACTGACCCCTACCCACTGCCTGACGGCTGCCAGTGGAGAGCAATCTTTTCCAAGACGCTTTGTCTTTATCAGGAAATCCAATGGCGTCCGCCCCAACGAGCTGGCGCTTCCGACATTTTCGGAGACTGAAAAGCAGCAGGACAGTAAAAAGCAGGCAATGGCAGTCGATTTGCATCACCACCAGCTGCCAGTCTGGATGGAATCGCTCGAAAGCCACAAATCAGACCTGTGCATCCTGCAGGGTCTGTCATGCAAAATGAGTGAAAACGGCCACTGGTCCTATTCGTCGGTGATGGGCGCCTACAAATCCGGGCGCAACTCGCTGAGCGGAATCAAGCGGGCAACGATTGATTTCGAGCTCGCCAATTTGTCACCGTCACCATTCGGCCACGTCGAATTGTCACTGACAGGTAATTACAGTTCTTTTCGAAAGGGGATTGTCGCTGGTTATTCAGCATCCGGACCCCATCAACGCAACTACTGTTACGCAGATCCACAAACTGCTTATGACGAACTGTTCAAGTCGGTAACCAATCCCGGTGCAGTTGAGTCAGATAATGCGATGTTGAAATTCTTGCAACGCGAAGAAGCATTCAAAGCGGGGTCCCTGCGTGGCTATGAAAAACTGAAGCTCAGTAATCATGTCGGATCAATCGAGTCAATTCAGCGCAGAAACACGAAGGTCGCAAAGATGTCTGGTGCGATCGCACAGCACCTTCCAAAAATTGACCCCATTCATACCAACGGCGGTCAGAATGCGACGACGCCCGAGAAGCAGGAAGCCATGACCGAGATCCTGATCTCGGCCTTGGTCACCGGTCTGACGAACGTTGTGACCTACACGATCGATGAGCTTTCGACCCCGATCAAAGGCTTGCCTGGCAACGAAGGTGATCATATTTCACTGCACGAACTTGGTCACAACGGCGGCTACAGTGGTATTTCGGCTGAAAAAATCAGAGAAAAAGTTCGAGTGGGGCATATGCAGCAAGTGGCGAAAATTGTCCAACGGCTAAAGGAAGTCCCGGAGGGAAATGGCACCATGTTCGATCATACGATGGTTATGTATTTCCCCGAAAACGGCGAGGGTCATCACAGTCACGGTACTGAAGCGCCCTTTGTAATCATGGCCGGCAACCAGTGCAAACTACAGCTCGCGGGACAATACATACGTCTCCCCTACCATGCCACCGAAGGACATAAAACGATCGGTAACTGGTACACGACCCTGTTGAACGCTCATGGGAACCCGATCCAACATTACGGGGATCTTGATTTGGAGATGTCTCGTAAGAAACTTGACCAATCCGGTGCAATCCAGCAATTAACAGGCTGAGAGGGCATCTGCCGCGGTATCCACCGCCGTACCCGATTCACGTCTTTTCAATGCGCTGCATTTGGCAACTCCACACAACAGCCTGGCCGCTGTTCATCAAGATCGCCCTAAGCGACCATCGTGGCGCAGTTTGCCTTGATCACGCGTAACTCACAACGCTCCCTCCAAAAACAACTAAGTCCGCACCAAGATTTGGACTCGCGTTTACCCCGCTTCTTCGACCTGTTTTCCTTGGCTGCATTCACATCCGCGTCATCTCCAATCACCAACCCTATTCCGGTAAGACAACTGACTCCCCTCCGTCACGCGACACCATTGCATCAAAGGTGGCTCGATCCAACAACGAATCATCTTGTCCGCGAACCCGGATGACTGCCCCATCTGCCATTAACAGCAGCGCTACCTGCCTTGGCTCCAGTTCCATGATTGCCTGATATGCCTCATCGGGAGTCATATTGACGCTTGATCTCCAGTCGGCGCTCCTGTTCGGCAGGTTGATCGCGACAAGAGTGTTGCTGATACCGTCCTTCGCGTCTCGAAATCGAAGATGCGTGTTGGGTGTCGGAGAAAACAAACTGTTAGGTGCTACGATCGCAAAGGTGTGCGTTTCGGATGGTGAACCTATCTCCCCATTGTATTCGCGCGGCGCAGCCGAAGGCATGTCTCCTGCTGGGTAGCTGACAGGGGAGACATCGAGGTATGGTACCAATGCTACTCGCCAATTCGTTGTCTCTTCGCCATCCTGGTTGAGGATTACGGTGGGGGGTAGTGATTGGTATGTTTCGTGGTAGTTGTGAAGTGCCAGCCCCACTTGCTTTAAATCATTGCTACGTGACATCTGTCGAGCTGCTGTTCTGGCACTGCTTACGGCGGGCAAAAACAGCGCCGTTAAAATTCCACAGCATAAAATCATACCGAAGAAACAAACTGCCACCACGATCAAAACCATAGTCAGTCCCGAGCCCTTTCCAGTCGACTGCGGAGCTTGACTGGGATCTTGACTGGGATCTGCCACAAAAGGCGAGGGTTGATTCGACGGAATTTTCGACATGCCAGATTCCTAGAACGTTGGTAAGGGAAACGTCGCTCCAGCTCGGATCTGATTGAACGACCGGCTGACATAGAAAACAACAATTAACAGCGATTGCTAAAGCAAACGGTACAAATTAGAACCGCAGCAAACAGTTCATGCTAGTACTTTTTGCCCAGCAACTACATTTCTTAGCTGGTTTCATGCTATCGAAGCAACAACGAAAGCGCAACACGACGAACAGTCGGCGAAGACAACATATATCCAACGCGAAAGCCTAACCACCAGCGATTCAGTAGAATCGCCATCATCGAACAAATGCCGGGGTGGAATTTTTCGGTCCCGGCTGTCAGCCCTCGACAAAAAATGCATAACCCGCAGGCGTTGTCGACTGCCAGAACTCACAACTGCGAGAAGTCCAATTTCGTGAACCGAAATTCCTAACACATCTGAAATGCCAGCTGGACAATTCTTTCCGGAATCCCTGTCCATACCATTGGTTGGGTGGAAACCGTGTGTTCCTATCTACTTTTCTTCCTCGTGTTCATGGATCGCCAATCCGCTTTCCATGACTGGTCTCAACAGGCTATCGATTGGCACCAACACCCGTTCTTGAAATTAGAAATCGAGAAACACTGACTCGGGGCTGTGTCGAACTGGTCGGTGTCGACCGTCCGTTTAGGTACACTAGATTCCCCTCAGTCGTGACCCGGTCCTCTCATTGAGCCCAACCATGCGTATTCCATTATTCTCGCCCCTTTTGATCCTGATCTCCTGCTGTTGGTTGACTGCAAACGAGGCTCGTATCGATTCCGGAAATTTTGCGTCCCTGCAGGAAGCCGTAGATGCAATCCCAAAAACGGGCGGCGTCCTACAGATTCCACCGGGCACTTACGAGATAAGTGAACCCATTCGCATCACCACCGGAGACACCCGAATTGTTGGCGCAGGTACTGCAACACATATAGTTAACAAGAACGTCGACGGACAGCCGGCATTTTTGATCGAAAACCCTGACTTTCCAGATCAGGTCACGCCTGCCAAGCAGAGGCTTTGGCGGGTTAACGTTGCCAGTATTCGTGTCACCGGCAACGAAAAAAGTGGTGCAGGGATCGAAGCACGGTACATCGAGGAACTTTTCGTTCAAGGTGTGACCAGCAGCTACCACGGCGGCGACGGTTTGCGACTTTACTTCTGTTACGAAGATCCGAGGATTTGCGATTGCCTCTTCACATACAACAAAAAGTGTGGTGTCTACATTGAAGGCTGCCATGACATTATCGTTTCGGCGAACCAGTTTGAAGAAAACCAGGATGGTGTTCAGTGTATCGACGCGTTCAATCTAGCCATGAGCGGCAACAACCTCGACGATCATCTCGGCAATGGAGTGGTGATTGAGAATACTTACGGATCAGTGATCGCCAGTAACATGATTGAGGAATGTGCAGGCTGGGCCATCGTGCTGGACCGCGACAGTTACGGAATTACAATGTCCGCCAATGTGATCGCCCACGAATTCACTGGTGGCATCGACCTGCGTGATGCACACGGATGCGCCATTTCGGCCAACACATTCACGATTGTCAAAAAAGTGGGTATCGCCGTGCGATCCAAATCAGGCAGCATCACAATCAGCGGGAACAACTTCAGTGATACGTGGGTCGGAAATGATGCAGATGGACAACCGGTGCAGAAACGCAAGAACGAGCCGAGCACGACCGAGCAAAATCCAAACGAGGCAGCGGGGATCTTATTGCAAGATTGTGTCGGGGTTGTAATATCGGGAAACCTGTTTTCCCGATTGAGCACAGAAGAGATCGTCCAGTCTGGAACTTGCAGGAAAATCCTGTTGAACGGGAATGGCTCTTTTAAGGACGACTGATTCATGCATCGAGCTTGCAGCCCGAGTGCCACACGAATGGATCATCAGAATGAAAAATGCATCGTAATAGTCAAGAAATAGCGATGCCGGCCGCATCGTGAAGTTCCCCACTGTTAGCCGGAACACTATTATTAAGAACCCTGAGGGTGCGGTCCATGATGCACAAAGTGAAACGATGCTAGAAACGCTTTCGTAACGACCTCATGGCAAACGCAAACCTCCGCTTATGAATCGCTTCTCGATATTCATCCATGTTTTCGATAATGCAGCTGTTACATATTCATTTACAATCAACGCCTGCAGTCGGACCCGCCACTCCTGCTGTCGGACCCGCCACCGAGAAACACGCCACCACGTAAACGAAGCCATCGTTTAAGCACGAACCTGTAATTCAAAATTACTTTCAGGCTCATGCTTTCCTGACAAAAGCGAAGCCGTTCTTGCTAAGTTTTCAATATTCAATCGACTTTTTTTTAACCTGAAAGGATGCCTCTTTTTTATCTCCCGCTATCGTGTGTCTACCGATACATGACTGGTGATTTGCCGGAACTTACAGGTGCAGCATTTGCGGACGACCCAAACTTACTGAAAGCATCGATTTGCCGCCAAACATAGTCTAGCAATATCAGACTGCCCGCGCGGCAGATGCATACTGTCCCCACAACGAAATGACTCCACACCGAGATACTGACATGTACTTTCATCAATACCCTTCAACGTTGGCACTACTTGCCGTTCTGTCAATGTTTCTTGGTCACAGCACAGCAGCATTTGCTCAAGAAGGTGATGCGCGTCTCAAACAGCGCATCACTGCGCTGGAATCTGAAAATCTGGCGCTTCGCAAGATCATCGGAGAAATTCAGACAGTACTCAAAACGATTCCAGAGCAAACAAAGATTGAACAGAAGCATCCTAGCGGCTTACGCATTGTATTGCTTCCGGGCGAGTGGGACGGGTCATCACTGGTAGACATGCGAAAAGTCTGCGAGTCAGCCGGGGGATCCATCATGGCTCAAATCGGTGACGATAGCTTTGCTCCCATCATTGTTCAGAAAGACAATTCCGGACCAATCACGCTTTTTCGAAGGGGAGAAGGTAACGAGCATATCGTACGATTGAATACAGGGGGTCGTGCATGGGCACAACTCGCTTTTCAATTTGCACATGAGTTTTGCCACATCGCCTGTAATTACCGCGACGTTAAAAACCAACAACTTTGGTTTGAGGAGACGCTGTGCGAATGTGCGTCGTTGTTTGCATTGCGAAGCATGGCAACCGAGTGGCAAACGAATCCACCCTATTCAAACTGGAAGGGCTATTCCACCTCACTGGCAAGCTACGCAGAGGATCGCCTAAATATGCACGAGGGGCAGAATGAATCACTCGCAAACTTCTATCGGGCCAACCTCGCTGAACTCGAAAAGAACGGCACCAATCGCATACTTAATGGTTACATGTCTGTAAAACTTTTGCCATTGTTCGAAGCAAACCCGGGATCATGGCAGACGTTGAGGTACATCAACCTCGGTCCGGCAGAAGAGAACACAACTTTCAGTGGCTACTTATCAGCCTGGCGTGATCGAGTCCCTGAAAAACACCGGTCATTCATAGAACTACTGGCTGCTGAATTTATGGTGGATCTATCAACTGAAACCCCAAAACGCTGACGCGCCTACAGAGGCATAATGACAGGGGCAGTCTGGCGAGTGGTAACGCTTCCCTGAGGAATCCGTTGTATCGCGGATAACTGTTCTGGTTCTTTGTGGGATGCTGGGCTGAGTCCCGCACCTCTGATACGCCAAACCGCATCCGAAGGTTGAATAAATGGCTGTACCCGAAGCCTGAAAAGCTGCCTCAAGCGGCAAAAGACCGCTCTTTGAGCCAACGCACAAAAGATTAAGATCGGAAATCAGACCCCAAGTTTCTGAAACACTCAATCCCATTACAATCACGTTTTCTCACGTACCGGACGGCCTAGAGCAACGCATGCCCACCATTCATCAAGACGATCTAATTGCCAGCATTGCCGACAGTCTGCAATTCATGTCCTACTTTCATCCGCTCGATTTCGTAACTGCGGTCAACGAGGCTTACGAGCGTGAGGAATCGCCGGCCGCGAAGTCGGCGATGGCTCAGATCCTGATCAACTCTCGCATGTGCGCCCAAGGGCGTCGTCCGATCTGTCAGGACACCGGCATTGTCGTTGTATTTGTGAACGTCGGGATGGACGTAACGTGGGATGCAAACATGTCCGTCAGCGACATGATCAATGAAGGTGTTCGTCGCGCCTACACTCACCCCGACAATGTGCTTCGAGCCTCGATTCTGTCAGACCCTGCCGGAGCGAGAAAAAACACTGGTGACAATACTCCCGCCGTCATTCACTACGATGTCGTACCTGGCGACAAGCTCGAAGTATTCATCGCGGCAAAGGGCGGCGGCTCTGAAAACAAAGCTAAACTTGCAATGCTGGATCCATCCGACAGCATTCTCGACTGGGTGTTGGAAACCGTGCCCAAAATGGGGGCTGGTTGGTGCCCGCCGGGAATGCTTGGAATTGGAATCGGTGGAACCGCAGAAAAAGCGGCCATGTTGGCCAAGCGAGCTCTGATGAACCCGATCGACATCCATCAACTGCGGGAGCGTGGACCGAAGAACCGCGTCGAGGAACTCCGCCTCGAAATTTTTGAAGGCGTCAATCGTCTGGGTATTGGCGCACAGGGGCTTGGCGGTTTGACCACGGTTCTGGACGTCAAGATTCTTGATTACCCAACACACGCGGCCTCAAAACCGGTCGCCATGATTCCCAACTGCGCCGCGACTCGACACGCTCATTTCGTTCTGGATGGTTCCGGATCTGCGAGCTTCACACCGCCCAGTATCAGTGACTGGCCAGATATCACCTGGGACCCGGGTGCTGATGCTATCCGAGTGAATCTTGAAACCGTTACGCCCACCGAGATTCAGTCATGGAAAGCGGGCCAAACGATCCTGCTTTCCGGAAAGCTTCTCACGGGTCGCGATGCAGCCCACAAACGCATGACTGACATGCTAAATCGGGGTGAACCGTTGCCCGTCGATCTGAATGGACGCTTCATCTATTACGTCGGGCCAGTCAAACCAGTACGTGACGAAGCCGTTGGTCCCGCAGGTCCAACGACTGCCACCCGCATGGATAAATTCACACGACAAATGCTGGCTGAAACCGGCCTTGCCGGGATGGTCGGAAAGGCAGAACGCGGCGACGTGGCGATCGAAGCGATCAAGGAATTTGGCGCCGTCTACATGATGGCTGTGGGGGGAGCCGCGTATCTCGTATCCAAAGCCATCAAGAGTTCGAGAGTGGTCGCTTTCGAAGAACTTGGAATGGAAGCGATTTACGAATTCGAAGTCGAAGACATGCCGGTTACCGTCGCAGTTGATAGCCAGGGTGTGTCAGTTCATCGTACAGGTCCACAGCAATGGCAACAGGTGATCGCTCTACAAACGCCCTAGGCGATCAAAAGAATCGTATCCTGACCAGTTTCATTTCGTCATCAGCCACTTATCAATCCATTGGCGGACTGATTGATCCAGGGGTTCCAGATCCTTGTTTACCAACTGAAACAACAACGGGAATTTCAGCCATATGCTTGTGCCACCACGACTGTTAAACGTCATCGCAACTGTGTCAGCATTTGCGTGCATACCCTACGGGACAATGCGGTTGTGCATGGCCGAAACGCTTCGCGTGCAAGTTTCTGAAGCCACCATCACGGTCTACGATGGCGAAGAAGTCTTACTGTCCTACAACAAGTTGTCACCCTCGGCTCCCGATGGAATCGCCCCCATCTATCAACGGAGCGGTTTCTTGCATCCCGTTTGCACTCCTGCCGGACATGTGGTGACCGCGATGTTCCCCTTTGATCACCCGCATCAACAGGGGATCTTTTCGGCGTGGGTCAAAACAGAGTATGCCGGCCGTTCGATAGATTTCTGGAACCTCGCCAAAGGAACCGGACGAGTCGTTCATCACCGACTTGTGTCCACGTTTCAGGACGGAGGCAAGGCGGGCTTCGAAGTGGACCTGATTCACCAGACAGATAAGCAGCCATCCGTCGATGTGCTACGTGAACGCTGGAAGGTCACGGCCCAACCAACCGACGGAAGCTATCGTTGCTTTGACCTGCATACCACCCAGTCGGCACTAACGAGACTTCCATTGAAAGTACTCAAATTCCATTACGGTGGCATGGCTCTGAGAGGGCCGGTCAAGTGGTTGAACGACGGTGATGCCGATTCGAACAACCGACCCGATCTCGTGAAAGAAGTAAGCGGATTCCTTAACAATCTTGGTTCCAAACGTGTCGACGGAAATCACCAGCATGCCAAGTGGGTATCACTGTGGGGCAACATCGACGGCAAAACGGTCAGCATCACCGTGTTAGTTGGAAAAAACAGCTTTCGTGCTCCTCAGGCAGCAAGACTTCATCCGACGAAACCCTATTTCTGCTTTTGCCCATGCGTCGACGCTGAGTTTGTGATCGACCACGATCATCCTTACGAAGCCAATTATCGATACCTGGTCACGGACGCCGATCCTGATGCGGTCTGGCTCGACCAGCAATGGGAAAAATGGACCAAACAATGACCAAACAATGACCAAAGTCAACGACCGAAGTCAACGACCGAAGTCAATGAAACGGTTTCAAACGATATACGTCTTGGTAAGAATCCGCATCCACGCGTTACTTGCCCTGCTTCTTGTCATACCCTTGCCAAACCCACTCGATTGCGTGCGGCAGAAACTGGGCCTTTGCGTTTCCCACACCATGGCCTGAGTTCAAGCAAAACAGATATTGGTAGTGGTAACCTTTGGCTTCCAACACTTTCGCCATGCGATGGTTTGCCTCAACCCAGTCGTGCATCCCGTCCCGCATCACATTTGGGTTGTAGTTGTCTCTGTCGCCCACGGCCATGAAAAGCCGAATTGGTTTGCGGGGACTTTCTGGAATGATCTTGTCATGAAAGCCCCATGCCCCATCTGGTACTTTGGGATCAAATGGCCACTGCTGATTGACAAATGTGCCTGAGGTCGTCAGTACGCGGTGATAAAGATCAGTGCGGTACCAAGCCATGATCAGCGCTGCCGATCCACCCGAACTGCTGCCCATCACAGCGCGGCCATCTGGATCCTTGGTCAGCTTGACACCACAGTTCTGTTCCACCAATGGCAGTACTTCCGTTTCAATGTATTCAGCAAACAACCCCGACATCGTGTCATATTCCCGTCCTCGTTCATGCCCCTGTGCGTCACCTCCACCATTGGCGACCATGATCAGCACCATTGCCGGGACACGTTTTTGTGCAATTAAGTTGTCGAGGATTTGGGGCAGAAGCATTTTGGGCGCCCCTTTGGGCCCATCGTGACAGACCATGAAGGGAGCATCACTGCCCGGCTTGTACTGCGCCGGAATGTAAACGGTGATCTGCCGCTTATAGTCAATCGGATGGGTATCAACGATCAAGGTTTTCAGGTTGTCAGGATCAACCTTTCCAAAAACCTTGCGGGCAATCCCAGGATTGAACAGTTTTCCGTTCTTAGAATCCATCGTGAACTGCTGAACCTTTCCCCGCGGCACGCCGGGAATCACCTTCCGTTCCGGTGAAGGCAGATAGTCGGGTCCAATCAGAAAATCACCATCCACATTCAGTGGCGGGTTCAATCCCGCCTTGCCTTCAAGTCGCTCGAAAGTCGGCGCACTGGGACTATCGTAAGGGCGAGTCGGTGGTGCCGCGACAAGCGCCCCGCCTATCACCATTGCGGATAAACAAGAACCGGCTATCAACATCAACCACTGTCGGGACATAAAAACACTCTCGCTAACCTAGGGAACAACATCGCTTCTGCCACTCAACCATGCAACAGAAAGTGAAGATACGCATTAGACGTTCAACCATCATCGCATTCAAGCCTTCCCGATGCTGGCTAGGTTTTTTGTTCAGAGTGCAAACCGGTCCGTCATCGGCTCAAACGGGACCCAATCGTCCCCGTGCCCTACTCTGAACGTCTCGCTCTTCGATCCGAACGGGGAAGGCAGCACGATCCGTTCTGGCAAGGCAGCAGATTTGACACTGGAGGTAACTGACATGAGATAGTTTCCTATCACGGTGAAAACCGTGTTATTCTGTCGAAAGTCCGAGCGGCGGCTAAAAGCAGCACAATCGCACAACTCGACACTTGCAAATGCTTGTTTCCGACTAACACACTTCCCGCGTTGAGCAATTTGATTCACGCTATACTTCCATGAAACATCGCACTTCACTGCGGAAACCAATGCAAACCTCCTAACGCCTTCTCGTCAACCGAGGCTACACGCCCATCGAATACGTCCGCTCAGATCATGTCCTGTACACAGCTGTCCTGTGCTGATGGAATCGGAGCTTCAATTTAGTGACAACCACACTCAATTGAGAACGCTACATTCCCGCAGACAGCAATGATGGTGCGTCACCAACTCAACAAGCTAAGTTCAACGCCAGGAATTCCAAACGCATGAAAGCATTACTCGCCATTGTCCTTTCGGTGTCATTGTCATCCGTAACGACGTTGGGCCAAGAAAGTAACGTCATTCAAACGCCGGCGGGTACCCAGCCGAACGTTCTGTTCATCGCAATCGACGACTTGAGACCGGAACTCGGTTGCTATGGCTCGAAGATTGCAAAGAGCCCGCACATTGATCGTCTCGCAGAAACCGGTGTGACTTTCCTGAACGCTTACTGCCAGCAAGCGGTGTGCAACCCTTCTCGTGCAAGCCTGATGACTGGATTGCGTCCCGACACCATCAAAGTCTGGGATTTACAGACGAACTTCCGAACTGCACGCCCACAGGCGGTGACGTTGACTCAGCAATTCATGCGAAGTGGTTACCACGCAGTCGGGATTGGCAAAATTTTCCACAACAACATTCAGGACCCTGCCTCGTGGAGCGAGCCGAAGCTGAACATCGCTGATTACCCCTTTGATCCCGACGCGGTCTACCGTGGAAGCGACAGCATCGCATGGATTGAGGATCGCAAAACCGACCTGATTGCCAAAGGCGACACGCGTCGCATCGACCGCTTCGGCAAGTGGTACCTCAAGCACGTTGCGACTGAGCAACTGGATATCGAAGACGACGCATACTTTGACGGAGCACAAACAAGTGTTGCCATCGATAAACTTGGGGACCTCGCACAGCAGAAGAAACCATTTTTTCTTGCAGTTGGTTACTACCGGCCCCATTTGCCATTCAATGTACCCAGCCGATATTGGGACCTCTACGACCGTGACACGCTGCCCCTCGCAGAGAACTCCTTTCTTCCGACCAACGCACCAGTGATGGCGGTAAATACAGCAAGGGAAATCCGAGGGTACACCGATTTCAAACAGATGCCGCAACCCCATCAAGGAACATTGCCAGAAGCTCAAGCACGGTTGCTCAAACACGGCTACCTCGCTTCGGTCAGCTACATCGATACGCAGGTCGGCAGACTGCTCGATGCGCTAAAACAACAGAACCTTGATAAAAACACAATCGTTGTTGTCTGGGGTGACCACGGCTGGAAGCTCGGTGAGCATAACAGTTGGTGCAAGATGACCAACTTCGAA
This sequence comes from Rubripirellula sp., assembly GCA_028823035.1. Lineage (GTDB taxonomy): Bacteria > Planctomycetota > Planctomycetia > Pirellulales > Pirellulaceae > Rubripirellula. The sequence continues at coordinate 4,510 of JAPKCI010000122.1, read as the reverse complement.
ATTGACACACGAGTTCCGCTCATTATTCGAGCACCCAATGCGAAAGAGAACGGAAAGTCATGTAACCGTCTGATCGAGTTTGTCGATCTGTACCCAAGTTTGTGCGAACTGGCAGGCATTCCGCTCCGCGATGAGCTTGAGGGTCAAAGTTTCGTGCCCCTCCTGTCAGACCGAACACTACCCTGGAAGTCTGCCGTATTCAGTCAGTTCCTGCGAGAAGGCATATGGGTTGCCCCCGATGGCGTTACCTACATGGGGCGGGCAATCCGTACTCAGCGCCACCGATACGTTGAATGGAAAAAGCAAGGTTCAGTGACGGTTGTGGCGAGCGAACTTTATGACCTCAAAACTGATCCACAAGAGAACCACAATATTGCCGGCTCACCAGAAAACAACGAACTCGTCGATGCATTAGCCAACCAGCTCGAAGCAGGCTGGAAAGCTGCGCGACCGCAGTAAAACCAAATAGCACATCGATCAAATGTGGATGCCCTCACTTGTCGCCGCCGATTCGGATTGTTCGGCGCACCAGTCGTCGGATGATAAGAACGCAGAAGATGCTGTACCAGCGTCACAAATATTGTCTGTTCGCAAGCTATCAATCCATGTCCGCACCAGGGTCCGCTTATGCACTCCATCGGGTGCATCCAGGAACGCCGTCCGACTGTGACACAGATGATGATTGTTAACAAACAACATTTCGCCCCGTGACAGTTTCGTCGAAAATACGTTTCGAGGGTCATGAAAGAATTGATCCACAAGATCCATCGATTTTTCCAAACCTTGAGGAAGTTCCATTTCAAGTTTCTGATATGCCTGACTAATCCAATACCGCATGTATCGGAACTGAAATTTGCCATCTTTCAAGTTAATGACGGGGAATGCGTTTCTGTCGATTTCAATTCTATTTTGCACCGTCCCTGGCGTGATGACGTCCCGTTTGATCGGCATCTCCAGTGATGGCAACCTTACACGATGGTTTTTCCAAAGCCAGCAATACAAATCGGCAGCATTAGCCAGTAGTGACTCACCCCCGCGGTAACCGGGCTGAAGACAAAGCAGCCCGACAACCTCAGGGCAATAATCGACCGAGGAACTGTCTGTATGGAAGCCTGAGCAAGCTCGTGTCTTCGAGATTGGAATCGCTGATTTTGTATGGTCGAGGCCATGATCCTTGACATCAAAAAACTCACCGTACCGTTGATTCAGTTGTCCCAATGACTTTGACATCACTGCGTAGACCGTACGAAGGTCATCGTCAGTAAAAAACGCGTCAGGAATCTGCAAACAGACAAATCCCGGCGAAGCCGCAAGTCGGGGCTTCCACTGATTGACCAAACGTTCCACTTGCACGGAACTTTCACAAACTCGTCCATTACCCGAGTAACCCTCGAGAATGGCATCGACCATCTCTAGCGGGATATGGACCACAGCGTCGCTTTCGACAGGCTTGTGCTGTTGCCAACGGAGAGGCGCTAGTATTGATTCAGGACTCATTGTTTTTCAATCTCAAACGCAAGGTGCAGCGGCAAGTCAAGCAGCGGCCCGAAGAACTTGGGATCCTGCTTGACATGTTCGTCGTTAATCTTCAGTTCATGGACATCAGGCATCAGCCGGAACCCGGCATCTTTCAAGCAACGAAAGTAATCCTCAATTGTTTTGTGTACACATTGAACTTTCACCGGGCTACCATCTCGTCGCCAGATTTCGCCCGCGAAACGTTGATCTCGCCCACTGAAGTAGCCACCCGTCGCGTCAAAATAGAAGGGAAACTTGTCTTCCTTTAGGAACGGCAATGCGGGATGCGGAACCGCAAAGACGAGACGCCCCCCGGACTCCAAGACCGAAAAAGCTCGCTGCAGCGTCCGTCTTGTTTCTGACAACGTCATGTAGTTAAACAGGAACACCGCAACCACAAGGTCGAAGCTTTCCACGCAGAGATCGTCTTCCTCTCGCAGGTCGCCAACTGCATATTCAAGCCCTTCGTAAGGCTCGTTAAGCTGCTGCTTCCTCGCCGATTCGATCATGTTTTCTGAAATATCGATTCCAAGCGTTCGCTTGGCTTTGCGTTTCATCAACTCACGCGATACATACCCTTCGCCGCACCCCAAATCCAGAATGCTGCATCCTGCGATTGGTTCGCACATTTCAAGCAGAAATGGACGGGCAGAATAATCTGAAAGCAGAACGGGCTCATCACGTGTCCACTGCCCTGCTTGGGCGTTATAGATTTGCCGCGTGTCCTGGGTCATAGTCATACTAGGGTCCTTGCCCTGATAAGCATCGCGTCCCAAAACTCGGCCCGCAGGTCAAGAGCCTGTTCCATACCTCGCTGGATCTGCTGAATGTTCCGAGGGTCATCCTGTGCAAGATCGTCAGCAACCTTCATCATCAGTTCAGCATGCTCATCATCAACTTCAGAATGTAATTCAAAGAACACATACGCTTTGCGATCCAAATCCGTATGTTTCTGAATGGCAGTCGTGATCGGGCGATAAATGTACTTGACCATAGACTCCGTTCCCAAACCCATCGCTCCGATTGCTTCGCATGCAGTGGCACTTTCAAGCATCCTACGGAATTTCTTACGCCACAAGATCGCTGCGGAGCAAAGCGGTTGGGTGCGAGCATCAATTCCCAAAGCCGATTGGAACCGACGGAAAAGAAGAGGATGGGGAATCCCCTGAACCCACGCTTCCTTGATTCCCAACGCTTCCAATTGCTGGATGGTCTCTTCATCAAGTTTCCCAGATTCCTCATCGAGGTTCTCTTGGAAGTAAGCCCGGTGCTGTTCGCTTTCCAGCTTGCTCATCACACAGGAAAGGTACTTTGGAAACCAACTCGTGTAGCCTTGATATTGAACTGCAAAATCAGCAATTGCTTGACGTGGTTGGGGAAGGCACCCCGCTGCCAGGGCTTTCAAGTACGGATGGTTGATCGCCCTATGTTGCAGTGCGAAACTGTTCAATCCGATAACTTTGGATCGTTCGTGGATCATCATGCGTTACAAACTCCTCGCATAGGCCTTTGATGGGAAATGTATGTGCTCCGCTACCGAAGCCAATGTGTAGGTCTGGGAAATCTCACTCACGGCAAGATCAAACCCAACCGTCGCATACCCCTCGTGAGATTGAGAAGTCGCAAATGACGGGCCAAAAACCAGGCACTGTCCGTAGGTTTTCCCGACATTGACCCTGAACTTGAGCTACAAATTGGGGCCCAAGACCAACTGCAGGAATCTAAGTGCGCAACATTACTGACGATTCATGCGGGCTATAGCAGTAAATTCGCTGGCAGATTACAGATCCGGATCAATCCTGCAAACATCCACCAGATGCAAAATTTTCGCTGAATATTTCTGAATTTCGGAAGGCCTTTAGCCAATCCGAATTGGGCCGCCATCACCTAACTGTCCAGTTTTGGGACACCATTCTCAAAACCAGTCATTCTTCCACTCAGTTTTGAAGACAACGACGTCTATCGCGTGACACGAATTGCAACCTGCGGTGAGCATGACAGAAAAAACGTCGTCGCCGATTTTAAAGACGCAGGTAGAAAAACCAGCGTTTTTGACGATCAAATTTAGACGGCTATGTTGGAGCCGAGCACCGAAAAGTAGTCTCGATCTAAATAGGTGTACGACTGCAGAGTGAATCGAAAAGTCACCCATGCTGGATAAATTCCTCGGATTCTGCCAGCTGGACTTCACGGGCTAGGGGTCGAGAGGATTCATGCCCGGCCCGATCTTTTCGGGAATGAGCTCAACACATCGTTTAGAACAAACCCACTCCCCAGGGCCACGCCGTACCGAGTACTGATGAACGTCATGCAAATCCATGATCTCCAAAACCATAAACGATCCTCTGGTGGCCACCATTATTCATTCGTTTCACAAATCCACCATTACTTTATCTATGGCCTTACACCCGTTCATGTAGGTCTCGGAATTTCCGCTGCAGTGACCGACTGAACTGCCGGCCTTTGAAAGCAGATGAGTATAGATTGAGGAAACATTGCCCTTGAACTCGGCGTGTTTTCTGGACTTGCCGTCAACCGCTTGCATGGCATCGAGAGTTTCTCCACCAGCAACGGTCCCATCTTTTTTGGTTTGCCCGGGGGATGCGCAGACGAATTTCGCGTTGGGTTCATTGCCGTCCTTACGGAGTACTTTGCTCAGTTGAACCAGATTCGTTTCGTACCGACCGGGTAGATCGGTGCTTCGAGTATCGCGGTCACCCATTGGCAGGCTGACACGCTACGCTGCCAGTCTGATCAACCCACCCCTGCCGGTAGCTATCAGGAAACCGGCATTGTCCATTTCAACCGTGTCGCTACCGGAGCATTGGTGCTACACCGCCGAAATCATCAGAAAACTATCGACGGCGTCCGCGACCCATTTGCGAAAACACCTCATCAGCATTACGAAGCCGAGTACCTGTCTCTGCTGAGTCATTCATTGACACAGGCAAGATTGACACAGGCAAGATTGACACAGGCAAGATCGACACAG
>JAPKCI010000121.1 GCA_028823035.1 Rubripirellula sp. | reverse complement strand
TCCCCAAATCCAGGTTTCCACCCTGGTGAGTAAGTTCACCCGTGAGCGGTGAATGAGCTGGTAATCCCGTCGCAACGATCGCATCCGTCGCATAGCGCAAGTCAGCATACCGGACGACTGATCCTGCAAACTCATCCACTTCCTGCAATCGCAATTGCAACTGATAGGAACCGCGTGTCGCACCCGATGTCAAAAGACTTGAGACAGAGACGGCTGAATTTCCGGCATGGGAAGTCAGGGCTTCGCCATTGGAAAATTGCATCTCCGTTTTCAGCACATAGCTAAACGTGCTATTGATGGAATCGACGTTCGTTACGGATCCCTTGGCACCCGACAGCAGTCCAACAACTTCATCGCCAACGGTAACGGGCGTCGGTCCCGCATACGACATCTGGAATGCACCGATGTTGTTATCCAGATTATTGCTGCGTACCCGCACAAAGAAATCATTACGTGTCCCCGTCACCCCGGGCAGCAAGACACGCATCCCCGAATCACCGTCATTGGTGGTATACAGGTCCCGATAACTTCCATCTGAGTTTTCTGCTGCATCGTGATCAAGTTGCATAGGCAACGCGTGACCATCTCGGATCAGGTCATCATTGACAAACGACAGTGTACCTGCCGCTGATTCCTGCCTTGAATTCTGACTAACTGCAAGAACACGGCCTGCACCATCCAGAAGTTCCAAAACGGTATCCAGTCGTGGATCGGTATCATCAATGTCAATCCACACCAGGGAACCGGCAGCGCCCTCGAAACTGTAAAGATCAACATCACGATCTGCGGCGATAGCGCCATGAATTCTGAATCCCAACCTCAGGTTTTCGTCACCGGACTTTTCATCTGCAGCCAGTAATCCGACAGACTCTTCCACGCCGAGCGTGGCGTTGGCATCACCAAATCCACCGACGTTTCCTTCGATCTCGGTATAGACAGCAACATTGCGATCATTGCTGTAAGGATCAAAACTTAAGCCAGTCCAATCGCCTGGCGAAGCTGCTGCGCCCCCCGGGATTGTGTTCTTCTGAACACGGCCTTCAGGTGTAAAACCTGCCCCGACAGTTTCGTCATTTATGGAGGTCATGATCACAGGAAAACCTGGCTGACCAATCACATGGACCCGTCCACCAATGCGATCATCAATATCGAGAGAACGACCGGTCGCGTCGATTCCGCCGCCCGCGAGCACTTTGACCACGAGTGCCTCACCAGAGCTACTTTCCAGACGGAGCCCGCCGTAGGTGTGATGGTCGGGGACGATCACCGTGCCATCAAGGACATGAACGATGTCAGTGTCATCCCAAACACCAGCGGTCTGCATGACCTCACCACGGACCTCGAGCCCGTTCAAATCGTTTCCAGAGAGTCGGTTGCCTTGAATCACAGGTCCATTATTTGCGGCACTGACTTCGACAGCCTGCAAGGCACCGACTTGACGCCCGCCGTCGTCTTTCCATTCATGCCCCATTGCGTTTGCATTGATGCTGATGGCCGCTCCGTTGTTATCAACAAACACGTTGTTGATCAGCGTCGGCTGAGTCGAATTGACATAAACCGTTGCGTCACCCTGGGGAGCATAGCCACTTCGGCCATCCCCCTGCTCAAAGCCAGTTCCGTCCGCATTATTCTCGAATCTTGTATTGGTGATTCGGGTTTCTGCCTGATGCACCTGCACGGTATTGAAGGAAGCGGTACCTCCGTTGACCCCGGTCACCCCACCAGCGTGTGCAATGAATGCTTCGTCGATGCTCAGTCGACTCGTCGGGTTGGCATAGAATCCACCCCAGTCACCTTTGTCGCCACGCGTCTCACCATTGCCATCGGTGTCAAAACTGCCACTGGCTCCGTATCGGTCATCACCCTTGGATGTGAAAATTATTTCATCACCGTCTCGTCCCTCAGCGAGCAGGTTCGCTCCGAAACCAAGTTCAATGCGAGACCCCAGACTCTTGATAATCATGCCGGGATCAACGACCAACGTGCTGGTAATTCGACTATGTCGAATACTCGTTTGCTCAGCGATGGCGCCGGGGTTGGCGTTGTCATCAACGTGGGAAGTCGCGGTAGCATCCAAGTTGGCAACCAGCCTGAAGGGCCCCCCATTATTGCTGCGGTACAGGACACGTCCCACATACTTTCCAGCAGCCGGTTCGATGCCGGTAACCGACACATTCCTGTTGTTCACAATCGACACCGAAGCAGCCAGTGAATAACGGGATTCGATTCCGGATGCATCCACGAATGTGTACTTGTACGAATACGTACCATTGGCAAGAGCGCCCGGCCCTGCATCCTGACCAACAGTCACGGTCTCAGGCACAGGCAACTCGGCTGCCGACGCAGCGGGAGTGTTCACATCATCAAGATGATCCAGCGAAGTGCGATCAAGCTCAGCTACCAGCTTGAAAGGACCACTATTGAAACTGCGATAGAGTCGCCGACCCACGTATTTGCCAGAAGCGGTCGGAATATCGGTCAGTTGGACATTGTTCGGGCCTGCCAGCGTGATGGTTTGTGGCTCAGAGTTCGGACTTTCAAATCCGAATGCATCGACAAACGTATATGAATAAGTGTAGTCCCCTGCGACCAGCAAACCCGTAGGTTGAGCAATCAAACCAACCACAGGATCCGGCTGCTGAGAATCCTGAAGCAAACCGCCAGGCACGCCCTCCAACACAAAGTTCTCGGCCATCACATGCACGACGTCCGTGTCATCAAAGCGTGCGGGAACCTGCAATGTCTCCAATCCACCGCCGGGTGGTGTATCAATCCTGACAAACAATCCGTTGGTCGGGTTATTCACCAACTGGTTTCCATGGACGACCGGACCCACTCGATCATAATCCGAAATGAATCCAAAATCACTGAGGCGGCTGGTCTGGTACCGTGGCTCGGTAAAGGTTGTGATTTCAAAGGTGTTGGGATCGGCTGAGACGGGTGCGTCAGAGCTCGACTCCATCGTGTTGTAAGAAACCTCAACTCGGGCTTCCGACAGATGAATGGGTGAAATCACACGATTGATTGAGGTGACTTCACCCCCGCCATACTGAAAGTTTGCGTTGTTAATGTAACTCTGAAAAATCCCCTGGCGCTCAAGGTCGACACGTCCCTGATCTCGGTCAACATCGTTCCGAATTTCAATGCCACCCCAGTCACCAGCAGCGGGCGAAAACCCAAGAACGTTCGTGTTGCTACCGAGCTTTGGATCGTTGTAACTGGTGAAGTAGACAGGTAGATCGGGCGTTCCCTGCACCGAAATCGACGACTGACTTCGATCAAAGCCATCATTGTCACTGCCAACCGAAATCCGGCTGTCGAGGAACTTCATGATCACACCAGCATCGACCACCAGATGAATGCCACCGGAAAGTTGCAAATTGCGACCATCCTCAAGAACTTGACCGATCGACGCAATCATTCCGATTTCGTAGGCCACGTTGTCAACCATGGTTGCCACGTCACCATCGGGTCCTTCACTGGGCAACAACCTGACCACGACACCTTCGGTGTTCGTGGTGGACACAAGCGATTGCGCCGCATTCAAGGCCATGGGGATATTATTGAAGGGAGACCCCAGCGTTCCATCACCACTAACGGCTGCATCTTTGTCGACGTAAACAGTATTCCTAATGGAAGTCAGTGCAGAATCGTCGATCGAGGGTTCGAACCAGAAGTTGTGATTTCCACCCGCGAGGCCATCCCGATCACCATCAAGAACGCTTCCACTACCATCGGTGATTGCTGTGGTGAGCGCGATGTCGGCAACAAAGTCGAGCCTTAACTCGTACTCACCCTGGCTTGATCCACCAGGCGACGGCAGCCCGGTATCGGGATCAAAGAGAGAATTTCCTTCGGCCGAGACACCGACAAAGTACTCTGCTGGAGTTCCATCCGGATTGGGCGAGACGACAAGTTCAATGTAGGAATCAGAACTGAAAAAATCGTCATTTGCCGCTACAAGTTCCAAGAGTCCCGTATCAAAATCTCGACGGAACAGAGACAGGCGTGTATCCAGACGCGAGGCCTCAGCAAGACGCGCAGCAATCGTCTGAGCTTTTACAACCCCGTCCAGCCCGACATCAAACTGGTACAGGTCAACATCCAACGACTCGCGCTGGTTTAGATAATTGAGGTGGATGCGATCCGCAGGTCCCGGAAAAGTCAACTCTGCATTGGCGGGGTACAACCCTCCTCCACCATTGGTTGTCCCGAATGGCAGATCATAGGCATGACCCAATGACATCGCGTGACCGATTTCATGGACTGCAACGTCAAAGAATGATCCGCCAAACACGTTCGCTTGAGGATTGCTAAAGTCAACGGCGTCCATGACCACCTGCCCAGGCCCGCCAACGCCGGCGGTCCCGCCTGGTCCACTGGAGAAATCATTCGTCGCGATACCCAGATCACCAACCAGCAGTTTCAGACCATCGGACTCCGTCTCGACGAAGTCGACCCCCATGACTTCTCCGTACACTTCCAGAATTTCTCGAAAGCGTTGCTCCTGGTCGGCATCCATCTCGTTGTAGACCGGTTGCCCCTGAGAGTTCACTCCATAAGGTTGGTTACGCAGGAATGTGTAAGGAATCTCGGTGATTTCATTGTCGCTATCACGCTCACCATGAGTTAAATAATGACTTTCACTGCCAATCTCGATGTCTCGGTGCCCCGGTTCATTGATCCCCCCGGGATTGTCCACCATGGGAGCCAAACCACTGCCGACATTGACGATGGACTGCTCAAGCGTGAATGCCCAGCGTTCATCCAAGGCATTGACGGAAGCGATTTGATGCGCATCAGCCGCCAGCAATCCTGGTTCACTCGACACTGACTCATGCTTGACTTCGGCATTCGCACCAGTGACTGTGTCATCATCGCCGACCCGCAGACGCAACGAATCACCCCTTGCATAGCCAGTCAGCCCTCCCAAGTCTGAATTGAACAGAAGTGAAACACGGCGGCTCGCCGCGTCTTCTGTCACCGACACAGGATTATGGATCTCATCATCTTCTGTAGTAACTGTATCCTTCGTATCAATCAATTGATAGAAGTTTGCATTACCTACGGTTGACCCGGTATCAAACAGATCAGAGTCATTGAAGTAGACATCAATCGTGTTCAGTTCCAGCGTACCACCGCGCAGCGGTTGCGGAACAACCGCAGTCACCTTGGCACCTGTTTCCACTTCAAAGCTGATAACATCCCGGCGCAACATTCCCGTCACATCACCTGGGACGGGAACCGGTGACCTGGGAATGTACGAAACGCCAGTGGCATCCTGCAGTTCAGTTGTGATCGACAACTGATAGAAACCATCTTTCAGGTTGTCTGCAAAACGAATCGCAAGTCCGCGACCGGAATCATCAGCATCGATGACACCAATGACCACGTTCTCAACATTGAACGCACCGAAGTTACCCTCCCGCTGATATTGAAGTTGGAATGCATCGCGAAAAGTTGATGGCTCCAGTGGCTGATCTCCACCGATGAAGATATGCATCGACTTCGGTGCAATCAGCCGACGGTTGGCTGACATGTCCTGAGGATCCAGATCCAACAATTCCCCATTGTTGGGGGAAACAGCAATGAGCATCGGATCACCGGGCCGTTGCGGTTGCTGCAAGATATCACCAAATTCAGCTGCCAGAAGTTCGCGGCGTTCCAACGTCTCATGACGGAGTTGTCGCGAAGATGCTAAAAGACTGCGTTTGCGTGAGGTGCGTCTTTTGCTCATGGGGAGGATCACTTGGAAAGAGTGCGAAACGACAACAAGATCAAGAATAAAATTAAAATGCAAATCTCCGGATTACCGACAATACCGTCAGAATCGGGAGGCAGACTAATTTAGTTTGAGTGTCAGCGTTTATCAGCAAATCTTGAAAAAAACAGATGTTTTTTTCTGATTTACTGAACGCGACTCTTCCGAGCAGGCAATCAAGGAGGTGTCACACCATGGCTCCCGACAGCCCCACGGCATCCTTGGGGTCACCTCTGGTCGCTGGAAAGAAGATCCAAATGATTCTCAAACCACAAAAAAACCGGCAGGCAACACTTGTTGCCTGCCGGAAATCGTCTTAATTCGCGAACTTGAGATCGACCCAGCACACGGTGCCACTGACTGGCATCCTGCTTCTGAGTGATCGCTACTCTGCTGGCAGGGCTACTTCGATCTCATCGAGCACCCAAGCCAATGCCTCATCCACGCTATCAGCCGATGCGGCGTCAACCGAATCGGTGTCTTCCATGACTTGGACGACAGACTCAAGAGCAGCTGTGTTCAAATCCAGTCCGTTGGTCAACAACTGATCCAGTGGAGTTGCAAGTTCCTCGTCGTTTGCAAGTTCCATATCGCTTGCCAGTTCCATATTTCGAACCGGCAAACCATTGCGGCTTGCCGCAACAAAGCTTGAAGTGACGCCGAGAGTCGCGGAACCTTGAGGAGCAAACTCTCCCTCGCCGCTGCCACCTTGCAACGCCAATACATTCAGCACACCCAGAGCATCCAACGCAGACACATAGCCGTTTCCGGTTGTGTCAAGGAAGTCCGGTGGAGCGGTTCCAATGCTGCTCACAGGAACATCAGGGATGCCTTGCACCTTCAGGAAGTTGAGGATTTTCAACGCATCCAACGGAGTGGTAAAACCATCAGCGTTGACATCAGTAACATCGATCGGATTCTGATACGCCGATGCTTTCAGAGCAAAGGTCACCGTCGCAACATTGCTTTCATTGAATGTCGTATCGACGACCTTGTAGGTGAACGTGTCGGTTCCTCCCGTAGTCCCCGAACTATTTGTATAGGTAAAGGTTCCATCTGAATTCACAACCACCGATCCCTTGGTGGGTCCGGCGACAGCTTCTAAGTAGGTGATGGTATCGCCATCGGGATCATAGTCATTCGCCAACAGACCCTCGCTAACATTCGTCACCTGCAGGGCTGACCCAAGTGGCACGTCATAGAAATCGTCCTGAGCTACCGGGAAGTCTGCAGCTGGCGAAATCTCCAGAGTAAACGCATGGGTTACGTTTGCGGTGGTACCGACTTGGTCATCAGCTTCCAAGGTGATGTTCACATCACCTGACTGGTCGTCCTGCAGAGTGATTCTCATCTCATCCGCCACAAACTCAATGACCTTCACCAGTTCATGGGCTGCAATCTCACTCGGGTTTGGATAGACCAGTGTTCCCAACTGGGCGACACGATAGGTCATTGTGTCACCATCGGGATCGCTAAATACAGTCGTCAAATCGGCGATAACCTGTTGATCTTCGTCACCAGCCAAGGGATCGAGCGTACCGATCACTATCGGAGCATCCGGGGTGTCAATCAACGTGACCAGAATCGCTTGAACTGTTGACGCGGATACACCGTCGTCGGCTGTGACCACCAAATTGGCACTCCCATTCTCAAAAGCCGCCAGATCCAATGTCAGGTCGCTACCGTTAATCGAAGGCGTGAACAGTGGTGTTGGGTTTGGAACCGTTGCGACGCTGAACATCAAAAGGTCACCCTCAGGATCACTGAACCATGTGTTCAGATCGTAGACAACACTTTCGCCACCTAACTTGGCCTCGGTGCGACTGATCTCAGCGAGACCAGGAACCCCGTCAACACCAATGAACACTGGACTGTCATTCACTCCAGCAACTTCGATGGTCACGGTAGCTGAATCTTCTAGAAGGCCACTGTCGACAGCGGTATAGGTGAATTGGTCCGTACCACTGAAGAAGTCTGCTGGTGTGTAGACCAGAGTATTACCACCACTGACATAGGTCACCATTCCACCCTGAAGCGTGACCTGCGGGAACTCGCTCTCTTTGAGTGTTAGCGTCTGATCCTCATCTGGTGGACCGCCAGTATCGTTATCGAAGATACCGGCCTCCATTGCGACAGGCCCGTCGAGAGGAATATCTAGCGTGGTATTCTCCACACCGTTGTAAGTGTCATCCACTGCGATGGGAGCATCATTGACCGCAACAAACGAGATATTCACCGTACCAAGGTCAAGTGACTGCTGCGGCAGGAATCCGGTTCCTGGCTCATCAACCACGGTATAGGTAAAGCTATCGACAGTATTGGGTGCAACGTTCAGGTTGTAATCCGCCGGTGGCGTATAGGTAATCATTGAGCCATCAGGAGACACGGTCACATTGCCACCGAGGTCGGAAATGTAAACACTTCCGCTCAGATTACCCGCTTCGGCAATCTTCATCGGCTGCCCCCATTCATCCTCAGGACCGGCAACGTAATTACCCGCGATTAACGATTGTGTTGGATCCAGATCGTCGATCTGGAAAACGGCAACACTGTCTTCATCGATTTCCCTCGCAATAACGACAGGAGGGCTGATAGCAACGGGAGCATCATTGACGGGTTCCACGTTAAGCGTCACCGTCAAAGGAGTGGAATTGACAAGGTTCTCCGTTGGATCCACTTGCTGATCGGTCACGCGGGCAGTGAATACAACCGTTCCATTGAAGTCAGGCTGTGGTTCAAAGAAAAATGTGCCATCAGAATTCAGGGTCAACTCACCGGCATCGACCATATCGCCGGGTAGGCCAACCTGCAACATTTCGTCAATGACCACATCGTCAACGTAGATCGAAACAGGATCACCATCAGGGTCGGTGATGCCAACCAAGAGACCGTCCTCAAGACCTGGATTGGTTCCCGCGGCATCATCGGCCACAAAGAGATTGTCTTCATCGAACGTGTACTCGACTTCAGCTTGCTGAATTTCAGGTGGCAACCCAGGCAACAGACGGATCGCGTAATCTTCAACCTCACCACTGAGGGATAACCCCTGTGGATTCAGCCCACCTTCACGGGACACACGGAAGCGTGCGTAAGTCGTCAGTGCCGCCGACGGAACTGGAGTCGTCGGTGGAACAACAATATTAAAAGTCCGGTAAACAACATCACCCGTATCAGCAAAGATATTGGAAACCACACCAGCCTGATTGGCTGGGAGGATTTCATCCCTGAGAGCCTGTGTCGACGGGTCGAACACCATCGGCAGCACTTGTTCGCCCGGATCATCCCAGTCACCGTCAGCGTTAAAGTCAATCCACCCTTCAAGCACTCCAGCGCCATCTACACTCACCTCAATAGGCAGGTAGGTAGCCTGATTCAAAACGCCCATCGGGTTGAACTCGCTGATAAAACTGACGCCGTCCTCGTCATCAGCACTGACGTTGACAACCGCAGTTTCAGCGTCTCCCGAGATAACAACGGAAGCAGGATTGAACTGGAAGTTGCTGTCGGTTTTGGCCTCTTCGATGGCGTCTTGCACCGCCTCGGCGATGGAGATCGCTGAGGTTGGATCGTCCGGTCGGATTGCGTAATTGTCTTCATCAAAGGCACCGTCATTGGCAACCAATACATCAAATTCAAAGGTTGCCTGTGCGGTTCCGAGATCGAGCGTGAAAGTTTCTCCATCCCAAAGGTCAGGGTTGGAACCAACAGGGGCATTGATCGTAATCTCAGCGCCACCACCAGCCAATGCTGTGGTGAACAGTGTGCTGTCGCTCTCCACAGCGATCGCAACATCATCACGATTGGCTGTGATCCCTGGCAGACCATCCAGATTGGCATCGATCTTGTCACCCAGCGTGGGGCCGTCTCCGACCACATGCCGTGCCCCGTTGCTGACCAATTTGGTCGGATACCGTCCATTGACCAGATTCATGGGGTCAGGAGCATCACCAAAGTCCAACTGCGCGGTAGGCATGAGGATCGTGAAGCGAGTCGACAAGTCTGGCCGATTTGCCTCCAACCTGTTTCCGGCGATGTCTTGAACAGCGGGCAAGGAGAAGTTGGCAACAATGCCACCCGCTGAAGCAACCCCACGGAACAACGATGCGTTGGAAACGAAGAAGGTGTCTCCCCCACGATCTTCCGCCGAGAGCGTCGTCACAGGATCTTCACCGACCTGATTGACTGAGTTAATGGACTCAATCATCGCCAGTTTAATTTCATTGGTCCCGAACAGAGGCGAATAGCTGATCGCAGTCGCACCACCTGGCACACCGGACTTTTCAAGGGTAGGCGCCGCAGTGATGTCGACGACCGTACCTGGTTGGTCATTGAGGAAAACCTTACCCGTTGCAAGCGAAGTGATAGGATCAATTTCTGCAACAGCATCGACTGACAGGCCAAGTTTGTTGAAGTTAATGGTAGATGCCAACGCGAGGGCAACATCACCCGGAGTACTGTCTGTGACGAACGGAACGGCAACATGCCCAGTCGCAACACCACCGCCGGCAACCACAGACTCGAATTCATAATTGACGGTCGTCGCCCCTTGTGTCACCTTCAGAACTTCTCCGTCGCTGACAATGCCTCGTTTGAGAACGGCCCCAGTCAAACCAGGAGCTGATGGACCGACACCGCTCGGATCGAAGATCCCATCAATGTCCACTCGTGACTCGCTGATGCGACCAAAGGAAACAGTGCCGCCGGCGATAGCGGTTGCCGTGATACCAATACCGGCATTGTTGACGACAATCGCGAGATTTGCCGCTACGGTGTCAACGGGATCGACGAGATTGTAAGGGACTTGCTCTGCTGTGGGGATGCTCGCAGGAGTTCCGTTCTGGTTGAACTCGAAGATCACATCGTTACCAGTATCCGACGTCAGGACAATCACGCTGCCGTCAAGGATGCCAGTACCGCCAACAAGTGGCAAGTTGAGTAACAAGGGTCCGGCTACCTCGACAGTCGATGGACCGCTTACAGAAGGCGAACCTGTCACTTCCATTGAATTTCCATCGACAGCAAGGCCTAGACCCTCCTCACCACCAATCTGCAGGATGCCACCACTAATCACTTCAACATCAGTGGGATTCAAACCGGAAACCGGTGTCAGGCTCTGAATTGCATTCGCAATCAGTGCGGCAAAATCGTCGCCAGTCGTGGCTCGCGTGACATCAATCCCAATGTGTGGCGCGGTCACGGGATCACCAATGCCCGGGTCAATTTCCATGCCCAACCCATCACGTTCATCCGTGCGGTTGATTTCAAAAACCACCGGTTCGGAAACCCCATCTTCAGGGGTGATCACAATTTGCTCTTCATCGAGCGCAGGACGACTGAGCCCCACCAAGGCAAGTAGCCCTTGATCGACTGTGGCAGAACCATCCAGAGACAGATTCAGATAGATCGACAGCCCATCACCCTCGATTGACGAATTCAAACCAACATTTGATGCTTCAATTGCATCTTTGATGGCCAATGCAACCTCTGCCCCGGTACTGGTATCGGTGACCGCAACCATCTGATGCAACGCCGAAGCAATCCCGTTACCTGTGTCAAATTCATACACGACAGGTCCGCTACCATTATCGATTTGGAAGGTATCACCATCAACGATGCCTCCGAAGCTACTGACTCCGACACTCGGCACTCGCAGCGTCAAGGTTCGGGGCAACTGCTGCAAACCGGTCGCGACCGTCGATGCGGTGGCACCTGGTTCGGCACCCAGCACGACACGGACACCATCACCGGCAACGTCCAAATCCAGAAAACCGTTGGTGACCTCAGTCTGGATTGCCTGGCGGATCGATACTGCAATGCCTTCAAGATAGGCTTGTAATTCAGACTCGATCGTCGGTGTTGGATCCACCGGTAATTCAATCGGTACGCTTCCTGGCAACACAGTATCACCGGGACTATTGAACTCAAAGATCTTGGTCGGATTGACGCCATCATTGATCTGGAAGAAGTCACCATCGGTAATCCCGCCCGTATTGGTGCCAATCGCAGGCACGACCAATGTGATGGGTTCGGGCAGCAAAATCGCATAACCGGACTCAAACTCGAACACGATTTGGCCGCCATTACTATCGATCACCTCCATCTGATCGCCATCTTGAATGACGTTGCTCGCCGGAGCGATCAGTACATCGCGATTTTCATTGTTGATCTCGACCCGATAGGAACGGTCATTCTGCCAGACACCGGCAAGCGGGGTCAGAGTGATCAAATTTCGCGTCGAATCATAGTTGAATGTGTAATCAACACCTTCCTCCATCAAGCGATCATTCTCGATCAGGGTAATGTTGGCACCTGACTCCCGAAGCCCCTCGATTTCCGGAACGACAACCGTGTTGTCGTCAACGCCAATCCCCGTGAATGGATCGGATAGATCACCGTTGTCGCGAAGCTGAATTCGAAACTCACGATAAACACCACCATCAAGATTTATAAAACCAATGGCTGGATCAGTATCGAGTCCCGCTGCATCGTTGTCACGGGCTGTCTCGGCAATCGCCACCGGGCCATTGAAATCAGCCAACTCGGTCGAACCACGATCCTTGAAGACCGAACCACCGATACCGCCGGGAGGTGCATAATTGGGATTGTCTGCACGTAGCACTCCACCCACATCATGTGATGGTGCCAGGATGTTGCTAGGCGCCAAACCGATGGAGTTTTTCAATACCACAACAGCACTGCGCTCAACAACAGAATTGACAGAAGAATCGATCATCCGCGAACCATCCGCGGGCTGAAAGTTCTTTGCTTCAGGGTACTGCAATGCCGGTTCCGCAACCGACAACGTAATGTTGAAGTCATCATTCCCATTGCTGGAATTGGGATACTGACCAACCACCGGACCGTCAGCATGCTGGAACACATTCCCCACCACGATGACTTCCTGCGGTTTCGCAGACACTTCGACCAGACTGTCATCAAGGTTCAGAAAGACATTGTTCAGCGCTGTTGGACTGGCACCATTGGTGATCAGCAATCCGGTTTCGTTAATCAACTGATCACGATCGGTTTCAACGACCTGGTCGAGATCAAAACCCAAGTCCGGAGGATTGTCACCATCGTCGGCAGGTAACAGAATCAAACCTGCAGCGATGGCCTCAGGGCTGAGTTCGATCTTGGCGACGTTTTCAACGAAGACGAACTGTTCAGTTGAACCGCTTCCACTGGTAAAGATTTCAGCGTCACCCCCACCCGGAACATGACCAAAACCGCCCCCACCATCGGTCGCGACAGGACTTGCTACGATCCCGACATTGGCGCCGGCCACGCCACCGAGAGCCTGCGCAGACCCAGGAAGAATCGCACCCAGCGAACTGACTGCAGAATCAAAGTAGGTGGTGTAATCAATATTGGGCAAGATTGGCTGGATCCCAAAGGGCGTGAACACCGCTCCATTGATTTGACCTGCGATCCTGGTCATCACGTCAGGGACACGGTCATTCGCCGCGGTAATGCCGCCAATCGTAAAGGTCACGCGATTGTCTGGACCCAGTCCCAGTGGGATTTGCGGGAAACCATCCGGAATATCCTCAATTTGGGTCACGGTAAAGCTGGTGCCATTGAGCGCTTGTCCCGAAGCCGCGCCAAGACTTATCACAAAGGAACGAGCGGCGAGAGCCTCCAGCGTTATTCGATAAGTCCCGTCACCCACATCTGCACCAGCAACACGTCCCGACAGCGTTCTGGTATCGAACTCATCATTGCCAATGGAATTGACGCTGACATAGTAAACACCCGCACTGGGGGCGATGAAATCGATGAACGAATCACGTTGATTGATGGGGTCGGGCTGGAGATTCTGGTAGTCCGTGGGGTCAGATGGATCGAGATAATCAGGTGCAATATCATTGAAGCTGATGGTAACAATCTCACCCGATTCATTCTCAAAAGCCTGTGGAATGCCAGCTTCATTGAAGACCCGCAAGGCGGTATCAGGGCCACCGACGAGCGTATCGACGTCAGCCACAAGACGATCACCTACATCAAGATAGACGCGATAGAAATCGACATCACCAGCTGGACCAAGATCAATTGGAGCATCGTTGTCGCCCAAGGTTGTCAGCACACTGTAAGGAGCGCGATGGCTCCCTCCAATGCGTGTTTCAACTGCACTGCTGAGGAAGTCATTCGGCTCCAGATCAAGGGCACCTGGGCTGTTCGGGAAATCGGGATAGCCATCAAGACCGCCGTCCGCATAACCCTCGGGATACTGCGATGCCGTACCGTCATCTCCATAAAACGTGTTGCTGACGACTTTGGCGAAGGGCTGAGGTGCCTCGTAGATCGGTGCCTGATAAGCGAGGAACGTGCCGTTACCTCCCGCACTGCCACCCACCGAATCGGCACCCTCGATGTAGAGCGCCGGAGCCCCCGGTGTTATCAATGACGGTCCAACCATGACTTCAACCAACTCGGCCATCGCGTTGGTCATCAGAATACTGCCTTGAATCGATTCACGAATCGAGTGCAGCATCTCTACGGAGCTGTATTCCGTTAAGCGCCCGAGATAAGCTCCCGCCGGATCATCATCATTATGTCGATAGTAAACGGGTACACTGCCAAATCCATTACCACCCTGAGTTTCATTACCGTACTCGAAACCTGGTGGATCGTCGTCACCATCTCCAATCTCTTCAAATTCAAAGGAAACCGAGGTTCCCGCCGCACTGACCGAAAACGATGCGCCGTCCTGAACATCATCGCCAGTGCCGATTTCGATGACCCAAGGCGCACTTTGGCCAGCAATTTTGATGCCCGCGAATTCAGCATGATCCAGCGTGTTGTTCTGGATCAGGACTCCGGGAGCAAGACCTCCCAGAACGCTGTCGTTCTCTTCCGGCAGATTCAACACGGCGCCAGGATGACTCATTCCAACGGGTGGGGCCTCCTCGCCCAAACCAGCCGCAGCTGCATGACGCGGCACCGTCTCTCGCTCACCAGGCTCGACCCAAATTCCGATCCCACGCACATTGCTGATGACATTGTGCTCAACCAGAACGACACCCTGATGACGCTCGTGATTGCTGTCACCCGTGCCATCATGCAGGATGGCAGGCAATAAGAGATTCCCATCGGCATCAACAGTGATCACCCCCGGCGCCACAGCAGCCGATGCGATGGGATCAAAACTACCTGACCTCACGCCATGCAACGCCACACGTGCATCCGTTGGTTCGCCGCCGGTTGGTTCTGTTCCATCCAGCCCACCCGAGGTCGAAGCCTCAACAAAAATCAGGCTTTGAGAGTTAATGGCATCACGCAAGACTTCCGCAACCTTAGCTGGCGTTGTCATTCCCGCAATGTTGACTGGCGTGTTGCCGAAGGTCACACCATCGCCAGCAACGTCGAACTCAAAGGTTTGATTGACGGCACCATCACCTAGCACAAAGGTGTCGGTGTCCACGATGGCTGTGGGATCGGGAGCCACAAGGGTGACACTTTGATTGTGCCGATCATTGGTATCAAAGTCGCTCTGAAGCGTGATCACGCCTGCCCGCGTTGCAAAGTCCGTTCCACGACGAATTTCCAACTGGTACTCACCAGAATTGCTGGTGGGGAATCCACGGAAAGTCGTCCCACGTGCGGCTTCAAAAACCGTTTCCCCACGCTCAGCAAAACCAATGATGATATCGTCAATGCGAAGGCCTTCCGCTGTTGAACCAGCGCCTGTCGTGGTGTACTCGACATGCAATTCGATGTTGGTATGTCCCGCAAAGTCGTCGAGTGGTTCACGAATTTGATCCCAATCACCATCGACAAAATTGTGCAGTACGCTTCCAACCAGATTTTCATTGCTGGTGACTCTCAACTGAGCACCATCGCCCCCGGCGGACTCATAGGAGCGGTTGAAGTACAGGGTCGGCAGATCTTCACGGACATAACCTGTCAAATCGAAGGCTGCACTTGTCAACGTTGAGTCGGCACTTGTTGCATCCCTCGGGTACGAAATCACCTGCGAACCTGGCCCAATGGGAGGGTCAGGCACAATATGCGGATCCTCTGGGTCCATCGAAACATGCAGCGTATACGAACCACTGGACACACCTGTGGTAGTCACATCCACCCCGGTGTCACTGAAAGTCAGAACGGCACCTTCTCCCACAACTCCCACCCAGTAGGAACCCGGAGCGATGAACATCTCGAGGAATGGATCGTAGATGGAATTGCTACCCGCGCGGCCATCCTCCACGGCACTGAAACTGTCTTCGATCATCAACTGCAAAGACTCCGTGGCAGTCGGGTCCGTCTGCGGTTGCAGAATCACCAATTTGGTATCGACCGAGTTCGAAAAGAACGGTGGAATGAGGGGATCCGGGACGCCATCGTCGATGTCCCAACCGCCATCGATGTCAAGAATAAGTCGAGAAGGCTCAGCCACTTCCAGACGGAAGAAATCCGCTCCATCACTCTCCACTGATCCACTGAAGGAAACATGGGGAATCGAAACCGAAGTGTTCGAGGACCCCATAATGTCGAAGGGTGGGAAAACACGATTGACACTGTCACCGATTTCGTCCTCATCATCGAGCGACCAGTCCTCCTGCAGGAACGTCCCCAGCTCAATATTGGGTGTCATGGGGTCAGTGCTGACAAAGTCTGGAGCATCAGGACCGCCAAACAAGACAAAATCTGATTCATTGTGAATTTGGTTAGCGGGCGGGGGAATGAAGGGGACTCCCACACCAGCAAAGTGATTCGGTTTGCCGTGGTTGAGATCGTTATCATTCGCTACGACAAATTCCGTTGTCACTGTAAAAGTGGCGGGGTCAAAAAGCCGTAGAATGGTTGGGTCCGTTGCCGTGCTGTATCCCTCGGTAATGACATCATTACCGACACGATCCTCTGCAATTCGACGGATTGAATTGATCGGTTCACGAACGGCATCCGTCAGAGTCTCGGGAAAAATACCGTCCTGAGTGATGGCGATGTAGTAACTGCCTTCGGGGAGCGTAATGGGGCCAACGAACGGGTCACCATTGGAAATTGAACCTCGCAGAAGTGACTCCAAGGCGGGATCATTGGCTAAAGGACTGTCCAAATCATCGAGCACGTTGCTGGCACTGCCAAAGTACACCAGTTCAGGCATTACATTGGCATCAGCACGATCAAAGAAGATGCTGACATTCGTATCGGGCCGGTTGTACCCATCGGCAAAGTCGATATCGACGATGGTCGACTGAACCCCTGGACCACCAGCAACGAAGTCAATTTCAAAATTGTACAGGTCGACATCCCTACCGCCCGACAATGCACCGCCAACGCCAATCACGCTATTGTGATTGTCAACAAGGTTGCCAACATATTGGGGTCCTCGACCCAGGGTTGCCGCAATCATCGAGTCGTTGCCGGCAAGGAAATCACCTGCGGCAGCTTCATTTTCCTGCGCTTCACCCAGCAGCGGTGAATTCGACATCAACCCCTGAACGCGGATACCGTTATTGGCATACTTGATATTCGCAAAGCGAACCACGCTCCCCGGGAAAGCCTGTTCCTCAGTCAAACGGATTTGCATGCGGTACTGTCCGCCAGTCAAACCACCATTGGCATCGTCGGGATTGAATGACGCACTGCGGACACGAACGAAATACACACTCCGCGAATTTGGATCAGTCCGATCACCGCTGAGCGGAAAATGCAGACCCGCATCTCGCAGATTGTCGGAACCAAAATCTTTGAAGATATTGTAACCATCACGCTCCACATAGGACTCATCTGATGCCTGCAGCGAAGTCGCCACGCCATCCAGATCCGAATCAAAGACGGTCACAGGCGTAGGGTTTGCCTGATCCGTTTCAGCAGAACTGTTATCACTTCGTGCCAAAACATTGCCATTGGCGTCCAACAGTTCGACAACTGTGTCAAGCGTGAAGGATGTTCGATCAACATCCACCCAGACCTCAGAACCAGGGGAACCGATAAAACTAAAGGTATCAATGTCATGATTCCCGCTCAGATAGCCATCGATTTCAAAACCGAGTCGACGGACCGTGTCAGCTGTCAAAACATCTTTGGCAAGTTCACCAATGAACTGGGCATTGGAAGTGGTGCCGTTCAAGCCTGGTGCAGATTCGGTCAAAAGTTCCAATTCGGGAACGACAGCATAGTTTCGGTCGTTGCTGAACTCATCCAGAACAACTCCATTCCAGTCGTTTGCCACTCCGCGAGTGGAAATA
>JAPKCI010000418.1 GCA_028823035.1 Rubripirellula sp. | reverse complement strand
CCCATTCTGGCCTTAGTCTAAAGTCCGCGTGATGGTTAGAACTCAGAGGTCTTCGGTTGGTCATCGTGTTGAGCAAAGCCGATTTCATCAACTGCCGGTAGTTGTCGGCTGTATGAAGTTAGACTTCGAGGGGCGAGATGGTGTGGTTGTGATGTGGGCGTAGTTTTGTTGATGCGTTAGGTTGGCTCTGTTCATCACTGTTTCCCTCCGCTACCGGGTAGAGAGTACATCTTCTAGGTTGGCAGGGTCTTACGGTTTGGAGCGTTTTCGCAAAGACGGCAACGTGTTGTTGTTTATGCTATCTCATGGGGCTACGGCCTTTCTGGCGTTGGCTAATGATTCTGACTAAGCGGTATGTGATTCATGAACAGTCAGCGAAAACAGGCCTATCTGATTCTCGCGATGTTTGCGTCCGCGATGGCGTTGTTGGAGGCGGCGGTTGTTGTGTACATGCGTCGCTTATATTACCCCGAAAGCCCTCTTGATCTGTTCCCGCTAGAGTTTCTGAACGTCTACGATCCCACTTTGGAACTGGCACGGGAGATTGCCACCATCGTGATGATTGTGACTGTCGCGTTATTGGCTGAACGTACGACGCGGACACGTGCATTTGCTGCGTTCGCTTTTTTGTTTGGACTGTGGGATTTGCTGTACTACGCGTGGCTCAAGGTGCTAATTGGCTGGCCTCGAAATTGGATTGAATGGGATGTTTTGTTTCTTGTTCCAACGATCTGGCTGGGACCCTGGATTTGCCCAGCGCTAATAGCTTTGTTGTTTGTCATTTGGGGTACAGCTGTATTGTTATCGAGATCGAACATTGAACTCAGCAAACGCGGCGGTGGTGTCTTTGTACTGGGATCAGTCGGGGGCCTGGCGACGTTTCTGCAACCTGCGATACCGATATGGTGGGTTGGTGGCATGGATGCTCTGACCCGTTATCAACCAGGAACATTCTGGTGGTGGCTGTTCATTCCCAGTTTCATGATCATGGCTGCGGGACTTGCGAGCTGTTTCTGGCCCCAAGCCGAGGTCTCCGGACGTTCATCAATATCCAGTTAACCCGTCCCGCGTCAGGATCTCAACGGTGGCAATCGCTTTGATTACAGGAATCCAACGCTCAACGCATTGCCGCTACCTGAACAGCCAGCACCCAACGGCATGCCCCGAAATGGGTAGTTGATGGGCTGGCTGATGTGGGTTACCGACTGCGGTGACCGTGGGGATACCGGCAGTCGACACTTGCCATGGGGTCTTTGTTCTCCAACGATCGCGAAGGTGACTGGTTGCGCGAGCCCTCCCGTGGCGGCGGCCTCGCACCAATTTGTGTTCTACGGCAGAATGAGTGATGATAGTTTTTTGGTCCGTTTCAGTATCTCGAGACAAACATCATGTTGACCTCATTTCCAAATCGAATCCCGTTACTGGCAGTGGTGGCTCTGATTGGATGCGCTGGCTGGATGCCAGTGAGGTCTCAAGATCAGCTACCGGCTGATAACCAATCGGCTGCGAATAAGAACGCTACGGAACTTTGGTATGGGGTACTGGATGCTCAGGTGCGAATGTTTCGTTTTGTGGTTGAATTGGATGAGAGTGGTGAGACCCCCTCTGGGACGCTCCGCAGCCTCGATGAAGGCAATCGAGTTTTCTCATTGAGCGAGATCGTCAAGGCGGACGGAAAGCTGCGATTCACTCTGCCTGCGACCAAAGCCGTTTACGAGGGCGTGCTGGATGACGATGGAGGGATGGTTCGTGGCAAGTGGTTCCAGGGTGGTGGCGATATTACTCTTGATTTTGATGAGGTCGCCCAGGTTCCCGCTCGGAAAATCAAGGAAGTCTGGAAAGGAACCATCAATGCCGTGATTCAAAAGATTGAAGTTGAATTTATAGTGCTGGAAGATGGGGAAATGTTTTTTGACAGTGTTTCGCAGAAAGCAGGTGGCTTCACTGTGACTCGGGAAGAAAAAGAGGACGGTGAAATTGTGTTTCGAGTGCCGGCCGTCGCCGGTGTTTTTACGGGACGATATTCTGACGATGAGCTGCCGGTGCTGAATGGAAAATGGCGTCAGGGTATTACGGAATTTGCCCTTTCTTTGGCACAGAAAGAGCTCGGGGCACCAGCGACCGCAGCGATCCAAACAGTGGAAATCCGAAGACCCCAGATGCCTACGAAACCCTATTCTTATCGTGTGGAAAAGGTTCAGTTCAAGGGCCCGCATGAGGATGTGACGTTAGCTGGAACTCTTACCATTCCCTCCAAGGGCGCAAGGGCAGCGGTTGTAATGGTGTCTGGATCTGGACCCCAGGATCGAGACGAAACAATTTTTGGACACAAACCGTTCTGGGTGATCGCTGATCATTTCGCGAGAAATGGGATTGCTACGTTGAGATATGACGATCGAGGCGTGGGAGAATCGACGGGTGACTTTTCAACAGCTACATCGCTCGATTTTGCGGAAGATTCCGAAGCGGCGTTAAACTATCTCAGTACTCGTGACGAGTTGCAGAACGTCGTTCTGGGGTTGTGCGGGCATAGTGAAGGAGGATTGCTGGCTCCTCTTGTGGCCGCGCGTAACAACCGCGTGGGATTCATCGTGTTGCTGGCAGCACCCGGTGTTAACGGAGAAAAAATCATTCTTAGCCAGAGTCCGCTGTTGATGCGGGCACAGGGGGTTGATGAAGCAACGCTGCAGAAGCAGGCAAAGGTCCAAGAAGTGGTGCTGGGAATGATTCGCGACTCTGGCCCGGACGATCCTGAATTGTTGGACAGACGCTTCCGTGAGATTTTTGGGGACGAGTTGCCTGAATCAGAACTGGCGGCGTTGATTGAGACGGCCAGGGCTAATGTCGAGCAGAAGTCGACAGCATGGCTGCGCACGTTCCTTACATTGGAACCGGCAGAGGCTTTGGTCAATGTTGAATGTCCGGTGCTGGCGTTGAATGGAGGCAAGGATCTTCAGGTGGAAGCGAGATTGAACCTACCAAAGATAAAAGCGGCCCTGAAGGAAGGTGGTAATGAGAACGTTGAGACGGTTCTCTACCCGGGGTTGAATCACCTTTTTCAGCAATGCGACAGCGGATCGGTAGCTGAGTACGGAATAATCGAAGAGACTTTCAATATCGTTCCTCTTCAGAAAATGACCGAGTGGATTCTGAAACTGCCTGAATAGGGTGGATTTTCGAGAGTGACCCTCCATCTCGGCGATCCGCCGGCTCAGCACAAGGACCGTGATTCCGTTCAGTCCCTTCATGGCACTGCGGCAGACCTGCGATAGCCTGTAAACGCTGCGTTTGAGCGTATAACAAACCCCGAGAAAACCCGAGTCGAGTTCAGGTAACACTTCGGGATTGCCAACGGAGCGAAACGTTGTCCGTTCACGCAGCAATGATCGTGCCGTAGAACTTCTCGAACTCGCGTTGCAGCGGCCAATGATCCTTCGGACCATTCGGGCCGCCCGCTTGCTGGACCTGGTCCCGGTCCACACCGGCCATCAGTTGCTTCGGGTAGCGCAGATTCCTGTCGTAGTCATGCTCTGCGGCAAGCGCACTTACACAGATACACAGCGCTGCCACGGCGAGAAGGGATCTCAGTTTTAGTTGGGCGATTTTCATCCTCAACGGATCACTCCCGTTTATAGAGAATCTGGACAGGCTTTCTATCGAAAAGCACCTGAGCCGGAACCCGAATGGCACTAAGTCAATCGCAAATCACGGATATTGCCTTGGCACCTTGATCTCACAATTCGGTACCGCCTTTCTAAAGGCTTCGACGCCTGCCTTAGTAACCTTGGTATCACGAACGTTAAGTCGTTTTAAGCTTTTTAGCGACTTCAAATGTTCCAGGTCTGTGTCGGTCAGGGGGTTTTTTTCGATTTGCAGCTCCGTCAGCTTCGTGAGTTTCCCAATCTCGGGCGGAAGCGTGGTGAGTTGGTTACCTTCGAGATACAACCACGTCAGGTTCGTGAGCTGTC
>JAPKCI010000417.1 GCA_028823035.1 Rubripirellula sp. | reverse complement strand
AGTCAATTGGACTTCAATCCGAATTGTTTCTGCATTGGCATCGATTAGCCGACAACGGAGGAAGTCACCATTGTGGGAACATAGTAAATGCGTCGGCGGAGCAGATTTCTGCAATCGTGGGATGGTTAACAGACGGTCCCGTTTGGCTGATTCCAGGTCGGGGGGCGGGGCATTGGCAACGTATTCGATCGCCTTGATTTCGTCGTGCGAAACAAATCCATCTTTTGAGTTCGCTGTGGATAGATGGACTCCCTCTTCGTCGATTCGATCCACACGACATGAGATGACGTCGCCAGAACGAATATGAACGACATGTGCATCACGTTGGACCTTGGGAGACTTTATTTCGTCTGCCCGTTTTAAAAACAAGTCGCCAAAAGTCAAACCGCGTTGCTGTTGTCGCAGTCGGATCCGTTGCAATTCCTGAGCTTGCGCCTTGGGATTGGTGGTGTTCACTTCAGGTGGTGTGCGATAGACAAGATTTCCTGAAATATCTTCACTCATGACGGCCGAGTGTTCACTTCCGTAGGGTTTCCATCGGAATTGAAGTCGCTTCGGTTGTTGTCCGTCCCCGTCATCATTGATGGACGAGGGTATCAGCATACCGGCGAGACTCATGTCGGCGGTTTCCAGTCGGCCCTTTCGTCCATCGCCGGTCGGCTGAAGTGAAGGTGTCGTGTCGTGTTTGAAAATGATCAGCGATCGGATGCCAGTTCGTGGGATGCTGGTTGGCTCGGCTAGATTAGCGCCGACGAACTTGCAGGTGTCTGAATCAACCGACGTAAGGCGGCCAGAAATTCTTATCCCGGTGTGCAGAAAGATCGCACATTGTGCCGGTGATTCAGGTGGCGTGGGGTTGGTGAACTTGATCGCAGTGACCTGCGCCCAGTCGAAAGATGAATTTCGATCCGTGTCACCGACGAGCAGTCGATCTGAATCAAGCGATCTGACAGTTCCAACGGCGAACGTCCCGTCGTCAAAGGCAACCAACGAATCAGCATCGGAAGCAGAGTCCGGCAGATGACCCATCCATCGAGCGACCGAGACCCGTTCGACACGAAGGTTCTTACCGCGGTTAATTATCCGAATACCGCTTTCGCTGGTGTCTTCTGATGGGTTTGCTGATGATGTGTTTAGTTTCGCCAGCACTTTTCCGTCTTCACGGATCACGTGTAGCGTACCCTCGGTACGATCAATGTACAGCGTCAGTTGAAGGTGTTTGCGAACTGCAAGGTCAGCCACAATGGCTAGGTCGGCTGAGTCGCCGCTCTCTCGAACCGCAACCAGGTTCTGACCTGCCGTTTCCAGTCGCCAGCCGTCACCAGACGTGTCCTCTTTCGCTGTGACGTCTGCGCCAATCGCTACGACGAAATCGGCTTGGCCGCTCCATGATAATTCCAATTCGACGACTGTCCGAGTCGGTACGCTCAAATCACCGTTGAGCGTGGCGCCCGGTTTGGTCGTGGTCAGATGATTGCCATCTTCATTCCAACCGTCTGTATCCCAAGGCGTCGTTTGCCAAGACTTTAATCCGTTGAAACGTGCAAATAGAACCGTTTCATTTTCTTGCACTCGGTACAGTTGGGTAATTGAGTCTGCCTCTACATTAATCGCACCAAGCAATTGTGTTTGTATGGATACTCGGCCTGCGTTCCAACCGACAATGTTTCCATAGATGATATCACCATTGCTAAATTCAACGGCAAATTCGTCGTTTGACCCGCCGTTAGGTGGACTCGTTTGCTTAGGGTATTTGATGGATTCAATTGCTTCTAGATTGAATCGGAAAGGCGTGGTGATACCGTTACCCAGCCATTTGATTTCCGTAGCAATCTTTGTGGGATTCAATTTCCCGGAAATTCGGCTGCCATCGATGAGGGTCAGGACACCGGCTGGTTTTTGGACTGCCGCAATGTTGTCTCGCGGCGGTGCCGAGTCGGTCGTTTCAAGATTGGCCTGCTCATCTTCGTTTGCCGCTTCCCCTGCGGGAATAGCATCGATCTGTTGACCAGCGCTGGGACGCTGATGCATTGCAAAGATCAGGGTCAACAGGATGATCAGGCTGAGTGCAGGGGTGGGGTGCATCAAATTATACAAATCAACGCTCGTAGATAGGCAGGAAACGATAATTGACGGCTAATGCTAAGAGCGAAAGGTTCGTCGAAACATGGGGACCGTGGGTGCCAGCAAAGCTTCCATCGTCGGCTTGAGCCTTTTTAAGTCGGCGAACTAGGTCCTTGTTCCATTTGTTCCAGGCACTGATGTCTGCCTGGAAAAAAGCCTGCGCTTGATAATAACTCTGGTACTCGACGCCGCCGTGTCCCGCGCTACCACCTTGCAGTTTGTCTTTCAAATAACCCAGCGTGGTTTTAAATTGAGGAATGTCTTTCCGTCGCGCGATTGAGAAAACTAGATTTGCGATGGAAATGCGAGCGAGCGATTCATTGAACCCGCCAACACCACCGGAGTAAGCGACTTGCCCCGAAGGTGCTGTCATTTTTACGAAATATGAAATGGCGCGGTCAATTGCCTCGTCCGGAACTTCAATGCCGGCATTGCGCGCGGCCAATAATCCCATCAGGACGGCACCTGCAACGGACGTGTCAGCATCGCTGCCGCTGGGATTGTAACGCCAAGCGCCAAAGGTGTTGGTTTTTTGTGATGTGATCGAAGAACGGACTGCCAGTTCAAGAGCCTGTCCGATTGACCTGCGGGTTGCGTCGGGGATACCGTCCCAAAGATTCCGGTCATCCACGGCGCCGTAAGCTTCCGCCAAGCCGAGGCATGCAAAACCATGATGGTACATGCTGCCTCCGAAATAGCCGGTGTTCTTGTCTTGGCGACTGACGATGTAACGCAACGACCGACGAATGTTGCCAGAGTACAGTCCGTAGTTCGGGTCCTCGCCTGATGCCATGAAACACATGATCGCCATCCCGGCAATGCCTGCGCCCTGTTGTGGAGAGGGCCAACTGCCGTCGGTATCCTGAGTGCGACTGAGGTAACTGAGGCCGCGATCATACATGTCTCGAACATCGCGAGGCACAGGGTCGCCGCTGCGTACCTCAAGCGATTGACCCAGTGAAAAAGAATGGGGCACGATCGAACAGGCAATCATCGTAAGTATGAGCTTTTGTATCATCGCTTTCTTAGACCTGAAAGGTTTATGAAACGCATCACAACAGGCCACTCTTCCTCGCTAAACAACGGTTCCAGTTGCGTTTGGACTTCAGCAAATTTGGGGAGTACCAAAAATAGCATTGGTTGGGTGTAGCTGATGGGGTCCATTGGCTCGGTATTCGATAGCACTGTCTGGATGACTCCGTCGCGTTGCTTGACCGTTAGCGGCAACCTGGAATCAAGAGCTGCGACGGTAGCACGCACAAGATTGCGGTACAGGGTTTGTTTGCGTTTGAGTGCCGCCGCTTCCGTGAGCTCAAACTCCTGTGGCGTCAGCGTCTTGGCCAAGGTTTTGTGATAAAGCGATTGGTTGTCGTGCAAACCAGACTGAAAACGCGCCATCAGCGGGGCTGCACTCTCTCGCATTTTTGGAAATTGTTGTGAGAACACATCCTGAGGGATACTGCCAAAAACCCAGTTGCGTTTCAGCGATTCGAACTTGGCGAAAAAACGCTGAATATCGATCTGCCCGGCGAGCATCAGTTTCTGTCTCTGATCATCGGTAAGACTGGCTGATGATTCCGTCATGATCAATTGGGCTTTGAGCATCAGACGCGCGTGGTCTCGCGCTGCCGACGCGATCATGTTGCGGAAACAGAGTCTGTCAAAGTTTTCGGGGTTGTAATTGATCATCCGGACCGCGTGACGAACGACTTGAGCAGCGTCGAGAACGCGGGTGCTGGCGGCGCAAGTGGCCAGCAGCATGAAAGCCAACACGCAATTGAGTAATCGGGAAACACGAATGGTTTGTATCATGGCGCGGGTTTCACTTGAGCAGGTTTCACTTGAGCAGG
>JAPKCI010000120.1 GCA_028823035.1 Rubripirellula sp. | reverse complement strand
CTGATCTAACACTGATCTAACGCTGAGTTTTGAAGCGAGTGGAGGCGAGAATCACAGTGGAACGCGATTGAACTGGGTACTCGGCGACATCATTTAAGGGTGTTCCATCCGTGATGTCTTCAGGCGATGGCAGGTGCGTATCCACGATGCGTTGCCAGGGTTCAAACGCGGGCGGAACGGTTGGCAGTGCGAACACGATTTCATCCCAGAACGCGTTGAAGACCAAATGGTACCAACGATTGACCGTTTCGATGGTGAAGGCGACGCTCCTCGACTGATCACCCCAATCTGGTTGATCGAGTTTGGTGCCATGCCACCTGACTCTGGCTCGCTCGATCACTTCGTTCAGGGGCAGGCGTGGATCTGCACGCTCGGGTAAGCCTTGGCGATACGTAATCAGGCGACGAACAAATCGATGCAGGTCGGCATTCTTTTGCATGAGCGACCAGTCCAGCCAATTTGTTTCGTTGTCCTGGCAATAGGCGTTGTTATTTCCGTCTTGGGTACGCCGCACCTCATCGCCCATCAACAGCATCGGGACGCCGAGTGAAAGTATGTTGATGGTGAAGAAATTCTTGATCTGTTTTAAACGTATTTGTTCGATGGCAGGATCGTCGGTGGGACCCTCGATTCCACAGTTCCAGCTCAAGTTTTCGTTGTGCCCATCACGGTTGCCTTCGTTGTTGGTCTCGTTGTGTTTGTTGTTGTACGTCACGAGGTCATTCATCGTGAATCCATCGTGAGACGTTACAAAGTTGATGCTCTGTTCAGGCTCGCGATTCCGGTGTCCATAAATGTCCGGGCTGGCAAGAAAACGCTTGGCAAACGTGCCAGCTTCCTTGTCGTCGCCTTTGACGAATGAACGCACGTCATCCCGGAAACGTCCATTCCATTCTTTCCAATGATCACCAAAAAAGTTGCCCACTTGATAGAGGCCGGCAGCATCCCACGCCTCGGCAATCAGTTTGGTGCCACTGAGCACGGGGTCTGTTTCAATGTCCCAAAGGATGGGAGGGTTTGCCTGTGGTTTTCCGTGAATGTCGCGGGATAGAACAGAGGCCAAATCGAATCGAAATCCGTCGACATGCATTTCTTCGACCCAGTACCGAAGGCTGGACAGAATCATTCGGCGGACAATTGCATGATTGCCATTCAGGGTGTTTCCGCATCCGCTGAAATTCGCATAGTTGGTACGTTCCTGCTGAGATTCCGACTGCTCCTGGAAAATGTAATAGGCTGAATTCTCAAGTCCTTTAAAACAGAACGTTGGACCTATTTCATTTCCCTCTGCTGTGTGGTTGTAAACCACGTCCAAAATTACCTCGATCCCGGCACGATGGAGTGTCTTAACCATGTCTCGGAACTCATCCAGAATCGCCAATGGATCGTTCGCCAATGCATAATCAGCATGGGGAGCAAAGAGAGAAACAGGGTTGTATCCCCAGTAGTTGCTGAGGCCTGGGGGCGCCTCTTGAGGGTCAAATTGAAAGACTGGCAGGAACTCAACAGCCGTAATGCCCAAGTCCTGCAGATAGGGGATTTTTTCAATCAGTCCCGCATAGGTTCCGCGTTTTTTCTCGGGGACTCCGGAACTCGGGTGCTGGGTAAATCCCCTGATATGCATCTCGTAGATGATGGTTTTGTTGAAGGGCCGACAAAGCTGGGTATCACCCTCCCAGTCATACTGCGAAACATCGGCGACGACGCTTTTCATAGCATGGGGGGTGTTGTCGCCAGGGCGGGCTGCCGCTTCCCGATCAAAGTGTTCGGGAATCGCAACCGCGCGGCCGTAAGGATCCAGCAGGATTTTTTCGCCATCGAAACGCATGCCATGCTTTGGCAGAAACGGACCTTGGGCACGATACGCGTACACTTGACCCGGTTTGAGCCCCTCGACATGAACATGCCAGTAATGAAAGGTCTGATGTTGGTTGGCATCCAGTTTGATCGTAGCGGTGGGACTGGCGTCGTTGACATCCGCGAACAGCAGCAGTTCCATTGCGGTGCAGTTTTTTGAATGCACGCTGAAATTGACGCCGGTTGGCGTGATACTGGATCCCAGGGGATAGGTCGTGCCGATTCCGATGACGGGCATGAGTCAGGCTGTACTCTTGAGGGGATAATGCGATTCTTGGATTTGCCCCCGATGGGACGTGTTGGTTGTGTTTGCTGCTTGCTGTGCTGACTCTTTTGTTCGGCGACTGTTTGCTGCGCTGACGCAGCGTTGCGTCAGCGCAGGAACGGTCGTGGTGTTGTGCATGGTTGCTTCGCATGCAAGGCTAGCAGTATCTTGCGTGACGCTGGCTTAAAACGCGGACATTTCTGCTTTCGAACCCAATTTGGTTCAATTCCCTCCTCCGGTACTTCAATATGCTGTTGATCGCAACGG
Source organism: Rubripirellula sp. (assembly GCA_028823035.1). Lineage (GTDB taxonomy): Bacteria > Planctomycetota > Planctomycetia > Pirellulales > Pirellulaceae > Rubripirellula. The sequence goes on along the minus strand of JAPKCI010000120.1, from coordinate 15,622 downwards.
ATGAAGCGGGTTATGGGCCCAAACTGGGGCCGCTTATCATCACGGGTACAGCATGGGAACTGCAAGGTCACCCAAATCGAGATTCCCTTGAAGAAATGTACCTGCCGCTGCGTGTGTCTCAGATGTGCGGCGAGGTTTCGGTCGTGGTCGATGATTCAAAAGCGGTTTTTAAACCGTCCAGTGGATTGGCGAACCTGCACGCGGTCATGAGCGCCTCATTGCACTGGTGCCAGCGTTCCGAGGATTCACTGGTGTCATTATTGCCGTGGTTGGTTGGGTCGGATCTGGATGCCATCACCACCACGCCCTGGTTAGCGTTACAGGACTTGGATCAGCCCTGGCTCGAACCGCAGGTTACACAGGATTGTTTAAAGCATTGGCAGTCAACGGGTTTGCGATTGGTTGGTTTTGCTTCGCGCGTCATCACAGCCAAGACGTTCAACGAGTCGTGCTCACATGGGGCCAACAAGGCAGATCTGCTGTCCGAAACGACCTTGAATCTGGTTAAATCGTTGTCGCAGCGGTATCGGGGGACATCAGATACGGTCGACGTGTACTGCGATCGTCACGGAGGACGCAGGTACTACGCGGGCGTCCTTCAACATGTATTTCCTGATCAGCTTGCCCAAGTCGTGTCGGAATCCAAGCAAGAAAGTGCGTATCGGTTGCTGGCGGGTGACCACCAGATGTCTGTGCGGTTTACAGTGAAAGGTGACACATTCACGCCTGTCGCTTTAGCCTCGATGCAGGCCAAGTATTTGCGGGAACGATTCATGCAGGGATTGAATCAATACTTCGCGACAAGATACCAAGGAGATTTGACACCCACGGCAGGCTATCCAGTTGATGCGGATCGATTTTTGGCAACGATCCAACCTGTTGTCCAGCGTGAAAAGATTCCGACTGAGAGCTTGGTTCGTTCTCGTTAACGATGCGGCGAACAGGCTGTTTGCAGTTACCTGATTGTGTCGTATGGGAGCCCGGTTGGTAGGGCTCTCGTTCGGTAAACTAAGCCTGGTGTTTTGGCTTCCAGTGGCAACAATGCTCCGGTCGTGGTGATCGTTTTGGAGCCGTGGTAGGCAAAGTCTGTCTCTGAGGTGATCATTGAGGTTTCGTCGTTCGGATGTTTGGCTGTGGGGTCAAGATTCGCTGTTTGCTGGTGCAGGCGTCGTCGGTTTCGTCAGGTGTGGAGAAAATCAGGAAGATGAATTTGGACTCAGCTCGTTCTGAATCGCTGATAGATGTCGCGTATGATCCCAAGCTGACTCGAGAATGTGGCATGATTCTGGTCGACGTTCTTGCGGATCACTTGCAGAGGGTGCAAGCGGGTGAGACCTCCGTGCAGAATTGGCGCGATCCGGAAGAAAACATTGCCAAGGCTACAGAATTGCTCGGCCTGGATCCGATTCTCAACAGGAATGACGTGGCAACTTGTTTCCACGATCTGATACGGGTCAGTCTCGAACGAGGCCAGAATCTGAACCATCCTCGCTGCGTTGGTCATCAGGTACCCGCCCCGCTTCCTCTGGTGGGTTTGTTTGACGCAATCACGACCATGACCAATCAGGTGCAGGGGGTCTATGAGATGGGGCCGTGGGGCATCGCGGCCGAAAGAGCGGTGATCGATCAGGTCGGGCAGCAGATTGGCTACGCCGACGGTGAATTTGGAGGTCTTGTCACTTCCGGCGGCAGTTTGGGTAATCTTACGGCGCTGCTGGCGGCGAGGAATGAGGCTTGTCCGCGGATATGGGAATCCGGCGGTGGCGCAGGTCCAAGTGGCACAGGTCCAAGTGGCACAGGTCCAAGTGGCGCAGGTCCAAGTGGCACAGGTCCAAGTGGCGCAGGTCCAAGTGGCGCAGGTCCAAGGGGGCAGGCATCTGATGGGGACACTGGTCAATCCAGTCCCTCTACGGATCGTTCGCCCGTGTTCATTGTGCAGGACGACGCGCACTATTGCATCGATCGGGCAGCGGGTGTGATGGGCATTGGTACGTCTCAGGTAATCCGCGTTCCGTTGGACGACTGCCGCAGAATGGATGTTGCAGCACTCGGGCAAGTACTGGCACGGATGCAGGTCGATCAGGTGCCGGTGATTGCTGTGGTCGCGGTCGCCTGCACAACAGCGGTTGGGGCGTTCGATCCCCTCGATCCCATCGCCGATCTGTGTTCTGAATATGGCGTTTGGTTACATGTTGACGCGGCTCACGGCGGAGCGGCTTGTTTTAGCCGCACCCACCGCCATCTGGTCAAAGGATTGCACCGTGCTGATAGCGTGGTGTTTGATGCTCATAAAATGATGTTTGTACCCGCGGTGTGCGCTCTGGTGTTTTACAAAAACCCAAAACACCGTTTTCGGGCATTCGAACAATCTGCGCCGTATCTGTTTGATCCCTCGGCACCCGACATGTCCGAGTACGACAACGGCATGGTGACGTTTGAATGCACCAAGCGGTCAGCCGCCTTGGGGCTGTGGGGAACATTTGCTATTTTCGGCACTCAGCTGTTTGAAGAGTTGGTTGATCAGGTGTTTGCGATGGCAAAGTATCTGGCAGAGTTAATTAATGAATCAGATCAGTTTGCATTGTTTTTGCAGCCGACAGCCAACATTGTGGTATTCCGTTATCTACCGCAAGGCAGCGACTCTGCGAGCGATCAGCAATTGAGCCAATTGCAATTGAGGTTGCGTCGCGAGATGCTTGAGTCGGGATTCGCCTATCTGACGCAAACGTGTCTGGACGGGCAGATTTATTTACGTTGCACGATCATGAATCCTTTGACGGACCGGTCTCACTTGGATCAGATCGTCAGCGAATTGACTCGAATTGGTCCGAGTATCTGGCTTGCATTAACACAGACCGAATCGGCTCAGAACTGACAATACGCATCAATGGTAGGGAACTGATTGCAGATGTGTCCTGATCGCAGGGCGACAAGCCACACTGACGTGTACGGCCAGTGAACGGTGGGGTCATTTAGCCTTGGGGCGAAACGCGACCAGTCGGGCTTCATCAGTAGTCAGACGCGGTCCTCCGATCAGATCGATGCAGTAGGGTATGGCAGGGAACACGGCGTCGAGGCACTCGGCAATGGCAGAAGGTTTACCGGGTAGATTGACGATCAAAGATTGCTTTCGGATTCCAGCCGTCTGACGGGATAAAATTGCCGTCGGAACTTTTTCCAAAGATACCTTGCGCATGAGTTCGCCGAACCCATGCATCAGCTTTTCAGAAACGGCTTCGGTTGCTTCGGGGGTCACATCACGGACTGCAGGGCCAGTACCGCCAGTGGTCACGACAAGGCAGCAACCTTCTTCGTCACACAATTGCTTGAGCGTTTGTTCAATCAATGGCTGTTCGTCCGAGATGACCTTAGTGACAGCACACCAGGGGTTGGTCAGAACGTCCGTAAGGTAGTCGCGGATCGCTGGACCACCACGATCTTCGTACTCACCCCGACTGGCCCGATCTGAAACGGTGACGATTCCTATCTTGGCTTCGCTCATGCCAGAATTTCCGTGACCACGCGTGGCGTTTCGACGCCCGTCAACTTTGCGTCGAGGCCTTGATGTTTGACGGTGAATCGCTGGTGATCAATGCCCAGAGAGTGCAGGATCGTGGCATTGAAGTCGTTGATGTGCACCGGGTCTTCGGTAATGTTGTAGGAATAATCGTCTGTCTTGCCATAGTCAAAACCCTGCTTGAATCCGCCACCGGCAACCCAAGTACTGAAACAGCGACCGTGATGGTCGCGGCCGTGGCTTTTTTCGGTCAATTTCCCTTGGCTGTAAATTGTGCGGCCAAATTCGCCACCGAAAATGACGACGGTGTCCTCAAGCATGCCACGCTGTTTCAGATCTTTGACCAGTGCCACGGCTGGCTGATCGACGCTCTTGCAGTTCTTACTCAGTTCATTTGGCAAATTGCCATGCTGGTCCCAACCACGATGGAACAGTTGAACAAAGGGAACACCTCGTTCGGCGAGTCGGCGAGCAACGATGCAGTTGGCTGCAAAGGTCCCAGGCTTTTTTGAATCTTCCCCATAGAGTTCAAAGGTCGAGTCCGTTTCTGAGGAGAGGTCCATCAGGTCAGGAACTGAGGTTTGCATCCGGTAAGCCATTTCATATTGGGCGATGCGAGTTTGGATTTCTGGATCTCCGACATCGTTAAAACGAGTGGCGTTCAGTTCGGCAATTCCATCAAGCATCTGCCGCCGCGTCTCTGGATCCACTCCAGCAGGGTTTTTTAAGTACAACACCGGGGATTCCCCGCTGCGGAATTGGACACCCTGATGTTTGGAGGGAAGAAATCCTGATCCCCATAATCGTGAAAAAAGAGCTTGTCCTGGTTTCGTGCCCACTGAAATCATCGTCACGTACGCCGGTAGATTCTCGTTCGGACTACCCAGGCCATAGCTGAGCCACGCACCCATGCTGGGACGCCCTAATTGTTGGGTACCCGTGTTGATGTACGTCATTGCCGGATCATGGTTGACCGCCTCGGTATTCATTGTGCGGACGATCGTCATCTCGTCGACGATCGACGCAGTATGCGGCAACAGTTCGCTGTTCACCCAGGTTCCACGCTCGCCATACTGTTTGAACTTGAACATGGGCGAAACACATGGAAATGTTTTCTGACCGCTCGACATGCCTGTCAGGCGTTGGCCGTTGCGAATCGAGTCTGGCAGTTCGGTGCCATGTAGCTTTTCCATCGCCGGTTTGTAGTCGAACATGTCGATGTGACTGGGACCACCAGCCATGAACAGGTAAATGACCCGTTTGGCCTTAGCAGGAAAATGCGGCAGTTCAGACAATCCGGGATTCGCCGCCGAACGGATCGCACTCGATGCGTCTGCTGTGCGAGATCCATTTAGCAAGGTCGCCAAAGCAGCGGCGCCAAGACAACCACGGCCCCGATGCAGGAGCTGCCGGCGGGTCATCTGCATTTCGAATTCTTGGATGGGATTCATCGACTTCAATCTAGGCTGGGGTTATTCGCGGGTGAGGGTTTCGTCCAGGTTCAGGATGGCGCTGGACACGATGGTCCACGCTGCATGCTGATCCGCTGGAAATGATTCATCTCGTTTTGACTCACCGACCGCAAGCAATGTCTTGGCGGACTCAGGTGAACCGTTGTATTTTTTGTAAGCGTTGTTGTAGATGCGAGTGAGGACATTGGCTTCTTGATCGGTGGGAAACCGCGAGGTCCCCAATCGAAAGCCAAAGCGGATACGGCTCTGTAATGAGTCGCCACCTTCTCGCATCAGCCGTTCGGCCAGATGTCTCGAAGCCTCGACGAATTGTGTGTCGTTGAGTGTGACCAACGCCTGCAGCGGGGTATTGGTCCGGGCACGCCGGATGGTGCATTTTTCCCGCGTCGGTGCATCGAAAATTTGCATCGCTGGTGGCGGAGCAGAACGTTTCCAATAGGTGTAGATACTTCGGCGGTACAGCTTGTTACCGTGGTCCTGCACGAACTTGGGATTTCCACCAAGACCGACCTCGGCCCACAATCCGGCTGGCTGATAGGGTTTGACACCGGCCCCACCAATTTCGTCATTTAGTAAGCCGCTCAGTGACAGGGCAGTGTCACGAATGAATTCACCCTGCAGGCGAAATCGTGGTCCGCGAGCGAATAGACGGTTGTCAGGATCTGACTGATAGGCTTCAAAACTGCTGGCCGAGGTTTGGCGATACGTTTTCGAAAGCACGATTTCCTTTAGCATTCGCTTGACGTCCCAGGCATGCTCGCGGAAATCGACGGCCAGCCAATCCAGTAAGTCTGGATGAGTCGGAAACTCGCCCTGCGCGCCAAAGTCCTCTGGGGTACCGACCAGGCCATGGCCAAACAGAAGCTGCCAATAGCGATTGACTGTCACGCGTGAGGTCAGCGGATGCTCTGGAGAGAACAACCATTGCGCCATTCCCAACCGATCATTCGGCCCTGCGCTGTCCATCGGTGGCAAGGCTGCCAGTGTACCTGGGCTGACTTCCTTATCCGTAGGTGAATCGTAGGCTCCACGGTTCAAGATGAATGTTTTTCGTAACGTCGCCTGATTGCCCATTACCATCACCGTTGTCATTGGCCGTTTGAGCTCGACGATCTTGGACTGCAGCTTGGCTTGTTGTTGTGTGTACTGTGAATATTGTTGATCCTCAGTGATCAGGTAGTGGCGTCTGATGGTTTCATGCTGGGCGGCCGTTCGCTCTGATTCGGCGATGGCAAGCAAAGCGCTGACAGGGCTTGATTTGGCAATGCGTTGAACCTCGGCCTGTTCTAATCTGCGATTGTAGATCTGGACGTCGTCCACGATGGCTTTGAGACGGGACCCTGTGTGTCTGCTGCCTACCAGTAATGTCTTCTCGGTCTTGATCGTATCGGTCAAGCGATCCTGTTCGATGGTCCATTCCCACGCTTCACCGTTGACATAGATCTTTATCCCGGCGGCTTTGCCGGATCCGTCGTAGACCGCGAATACGTGTTGCCACTCATCCGGTGTCAGTTTCTTTTTCGTGATTACCTTGATCGCGTTTTCGGGCCAGCTGTTGATCAGGTGGACTGCCACCGAACTGTGTCCCGCATACAAGTCGAAACCTCGGTGCTTGTTGGCGTCATCCATCCTCGCCAGCAATGCTCCCTGTCCTGCGTTCTTTTGCGGTTTGATCCAGCCGCCGTACGAGAAAGAGTCGGTGCTTTCGAAGTCGGCAATGTTGCCGAGATCAACCCAGTTGCTGCCGTCAAATTTCAATGCCGAGTCGGCTCGACCATCGACCCAAAGTTGCGTCTTGCCCTTGAGGTTCCCGGCTGGGGGCGCGGGTGCTTTTTCAGTCGAGCCTGAGCCGGCCGTATTGTGCAGTGACTGGAGTTTTTTACCTGAGCCTTCACTGAAAGGCAGGTTCAAAATACAGCCGGCAGGTAACTTTTCAAAGGATTCGGGGTTCGCTGTCATTGCCGTGATCCATTCTGCCAGCTTGGGGCCACAGCCATCCTCGATTTCCTTTAGTCGCTGAGTCGTGGAAACCAATTTGGATTCTGTTTCCGGAAGCAGCGCTTCGTTTTTTGGGTCAGGTATGCTCAGTGTAGGGGCGGCGTTTCCTTTACGGGTCTGCATACCGCCGTCGCTGCTGACGTTGAAGAAGGCAAAAAACTTGTAATACTCTTCCTGCGAAATTGGGTCGTATTTGTGGTCATGGCACTGAGCACATTCCATCGTTAGTCCCAACCAGACGGTCGATGTGGTCTTCACGCGGTCAACGGCGTACTCGACGCGATACTCTTCGGCGAAGGCACCACCCTCATCGGTCGTGCCATTATTGCGATTGAAACCAGCGAGGACCTTTTGCCGCAGTGTCGCATCAGGAAGCAGATCGCCCGCGAGTTGTGACGTCGAGAAAACGTCGAAAGGCATGTTTTGGTTGTAGGCATCAACAACGGCATCACGCCATCCCCACATGTCTCTGGGACCGTCGGCATGATAGACACTGGTGTCGCCATACCGCGCGGCGTCTAGCCATGCGAGCCCCATTCGCTGGCCGTAATGGGGCGATGCCAAAAGTCGGTCGACGAGTTTCTCATAGGCTTGCGGAGAATCATCCGCGAGAAAACGATCGACGTCGGTAAGGCTCGGTGGCATCCCGGTCAAGTCAAAGCTGACGCGGCGGATCAGTTTCTCGCGACTCGCTTCCTCAGATAATTTACCGGTTGGAATCTGGGCTGCGATCATTTCATCAATGACGTCGCGTGCGCGGTTCGTTTGGGTACTGCGTTTCTTCGGAGCGGTGAAAGACCAGTGCTGGGACCACTGTGCACCCTCGCTTATCCAACGCTTCAAAAGCTCAATCTCAGCGACTGAAAGTTGTTTATTGGCTTCTGCCGGCGGCATCTGGTCATCATCGGTTGAAATGATTCTCGCAATCAACTTGCTGGCATCTGGATCACCCGACTTGATGACTGACCTGGCTTCCGTTTCAAGATCCAGCCGGAGGTCGCCCTCTTGGTGTTCTTTGGCAGGTCCGTGACAGAAAAAACATTTGTCCGCGAGTATCGGTCGGATGTCCCGGTCGAATTGAATTTCTGGCGAGTCCGCCCAGGCACAAGACGCAAGAGCGAACAAAAGAAAGATGTTGAAAGGCAGACGCATGGGGGGGGACGTGCAGGGTTGGGCGTGGGTTGGGAATGAAGAAGGTATTTTAGCAGCTTTTTATCGGAACGCTCTGCTGAAAACGGTGTGTTGGCAGGCTCGATCGACGGCATGTTGGCGATGGTTGAGTCGGCTGGGAGGTAAGTTGTTCTACGAACCACGTCTATCGAAATGCAGATCTGACAATCGCGATTGGCCTCCCAAGCCAATCTGCTGTTTTTGCTCTGCTAGCTGGGTCACGCTCGCTGAATGCTCAGTCCTGCTTGGATCCACCCAGGGTGACCGTAAGTTTGTACTGGTTTTGTAAATGTGCATGGGCACGACTGGCATTTTGGTCTTTGGGGAACAGCTTGCAAACCTTTTTGAAGGCCGCAATGGCTTGGTCCTTGCGTTTTGCTTCTTCTTCGGTGTAACCAATCTGCAGCATCGCCCAGGGCGCTGCTGCCTTGTCTCCACCGGCAATCTGGTTGTAAAGCGTAACAGCTTCGCTGTGTTGCTTCAGGTGTCGGTGGCACGATGCCATCTCGCGGTAACTGTCTGGAAAGCGTTCGCTCTGCCGGAAAAATCCGATGGCAGCTCTCCAATCGCCAGCTTCTCTGTGTGTTGTCGCAGTTTCCCATAACCAACGGTCGCCGTTTGTAGTGTCTTCCTGCATCAACTGTTGATACAGGGTGATTGCCTCTGCATACTTCTCAAACTCCCGGTAGGTTGTCGCACTTAGCGCTTTCCATTTGGACTGATTCTCTGAATCGGCAGCGATCAGCTTTGCATATGTCTGGATGGCATGTGTGAGATTTTTCTCTTGTCGGTAGCTGTCAGCAATCAGCGTCAGTCCCACGATTTTGTCCGCGAATTTTTTGTAATTCTCTCTCGCTTTCTCGTATTGGCCGTTGGCTTGGTACCAGTTGGCGATACGCCCCAATAATTCGTCGTCGGATCCGAAACGCTTGGCGATATTGGAAAATTCAGCCAGAACCTGGTCGTTACGTTTCGCTGTCTGTTGGACATCAATGACGAGATAACAAAGATTCTTTGCGAATCCTTTTGTCTGCTCTGTCTCAATCGACTCTGGTTCCTGTTCCCGTAGATAGGCGATGAGTTCGTCAGCAAGGGCTGCTGACTTCGCGGTGCTTTTTGGATCGCTGGTGAATGTCCTCAGCGCTGTTCGGGATTGGTTGACCACTTCATTAGCGAGACGGTCCAGCTGATAGGTTGTTGCCAAGGCCTCGATTGCGTCTGAACTTTGACTGTTTCCAAAGAGATGGGCGGCCAGTTGAATCGAGGCAGTTTCACATTGTCGACGAGTGAGTTTATCGCGTGTCGCTTGAAATGTAAGCTTGCGAAGGTTTTCGACTATCGCCTGTTCGTCGTTCTCGATCGTCGCGATTTGAGCCAAGCTGACCATGGCGTGAACACCCGCCAGATGTTTGGCGTGTTGGTCTGCTACTTCCTTGAGCGCGACTTTTGCTTTTTTTGTTTGACCGATGTCCTGAAGCGTCTTGCCTACGTAAAACGATGCGGCAATGGCGTCTTCCGAATCGGGCCAGTAATCAACCACGGATCGAAATCCATCGTCAATAGCGGTGTTCTGGTGCCGCATCTCGACTTGGCACATGGCCCATTTCAGCAATGCGTGGGATGCTGCATTACTGGATTCATACAAGGTCATGTACTTTTCGTATTCATCCGCCGCGACTGTCCAATTTCGGTCGCGGAAGTACTTTTCCGCTACCTGCATTTGATGCCGTTCGACTTCGCGAAGCTTGCCCCACCGCTCGAGAGACATCTCGTTCAGGTGGCTGGATTGTCCTCGCACTGAGGGCGCCAAGGCGAGAAACAGCAGCACCGTGGAGATCATTCTCCCTTTTGTGCGTCCAACCATCTTGAATACTCCGAGTGAGCGTAGAACGTAACATTTGTTCCGATCCGGTAGCAGGCTTCCCAGATCTCTGCGTTGACGCCGGCATGCCCGTCCGACCAAGCGTCGCCGATGTCACCAGGGTGATAGTAAGCCAACCAACGACCGTCTTTGTACCAACCTAACGATTCTTTTCCACCGTGGGGTGCGACGTAGGGAAGATAGGGGATCTGGTAGGGAATCCGGTGAATCACATCGTCCAGCGGAATGGGGACCGGTTTAATATTTGGCAGGACGCGATTCATCATCGCAAGGAATTGATTATGAAAATGGCGACTACCACCGTTGTCGCCAAACAGCATGCCGTGCTTCTCGGTGAGGTATTCGCGTAGCGTTTTGACCTCTGATTTGGACAGCGAGATATTTTGCTGGCCTGTCATGTAGACCAACGGTGGGCTTTTTCCGAGAGGAAAATTGTTGAGTTGGCCGATGGTGCGTGATTCAGTTCTCTCTGCGACTTTATGCTGAGTGCGAATCCCGTATTCCAGCAGCATGTTCAAGTCTCCACCCACGCCGTAGTCCTGATTCCAGTCTCCGCCACTGTATTCAAGCCGGATGAAACGAACCTTGCCGCGGAAAGTTCCGCCGCTGAAACCAGCCCCTTGGCCTTCACCCTGACCGACCTGATAAGCGTGTTTGGTGATTTCAGTCAGCTTCAGCTGAATTTCATCGATTGGGGGTACGGCGAAAATAATCGAACTCAGAGGATTGATGATGTACTTCTTGCGAATCACCTTCTTGATTTTAACTACTTGTGCCAACTGTTTCTGTTCTCCACCGCCGGCAGGCAGTTCATAGATTTCACGGCAACCGCCAAGCTGTGAGAACAACAGTCCCAAAATCAGAAACGCAAATGTGTAACTGATGAGCGCGAGAAAGGATTGATCGAGCTTTCGACTGCGTTGGTTGTGGGGTAGGACGTTCGGGTCTTGTGGGTGCCGCAGATAGGTCAGGATGGGCCCTGGTCGGGGAGGCAACCATTGAACGGCATAGAAACTGGCGTCGAGGTTCAGTGGGTTCCAAATGGGTGCTGGGGAACCACTTGGGATCTGATCGCCGGCAAGTTTGGCCTGCCGGTAATGAGCCGATGCTTGCTCCACTCCCCATACAACCCACAGCAATCCTATCCCGAACAGACCAACCGTGCCCCATCTTGCAGCAGTTGCACGGGCAGTGTCGAGGATGACAACGTCTAACACCACCATCCCAAGTTGCCACCAGAGGATGTACAGAATCGTGAGCACAATCCATTTCTGGTGAGGAATCAGTTGTCGGTCGCAGTCACAACGCCTGAGCCAGAAGATGCCCAGCGGGATGGAAATCGTTCCCATGACGATGTGCAGCCAGTCAGGAACAGATTGCAACGTCCGTATTTCCAGTAACAACAGCGTCCAGACAGCAAGATAGCCCAGCGTCCAATGGACGGGGTTGGCAAACCGGCGGTCTGATTTGCTGCGATTCACTCCAGCCCGTCCAAGATGCGATCGAGACGATTTTCAAGGCTTTCGGGCTTGCTATCCGGCGCGGCTGCTTCCCCGATGCCCATCACCTCAATCGCAGTCTTCATTGAATCAGGATCGCTGTTTGATTCATCAGGCGTTGCTGCCACTGTGGGCTCTGTTGTTGGTTCAGAGTTCGTGGTCGGATCCGCTGCGTCAGTCACCTTAGTATCGGCAACATCCGACGCCACCTGAGGGGCAGCGGCGGAGTCAGCGGGACCAGCGCCGATCGCAAACATGACGACGGTTGCAGCGACAGACAGACCAACGCTCGTGAACGTGGCTGTCAACATACTGCTCATCAGGCTGCTTGATGCGGCAGAGCCCATGACCTCCTGGGGGCTGCGGGGTTTAAGTTCTGCCACGAGTGCACGCAGTTCATCAGCAGTCGGTTTGGTTGTCATTTCTTGAGTCTCTTTTCTTCGAGTACGTGCATGATTGTGCCACCTGCTTCGCTGACAGCCTCGATGATGGGTTCAAAATGGTTGGCGGTTGCATCCCGGTGAACTTTCAACAGGACGCGACGATCATCACCGGTGGTGCTGCCCAGAATTTGTTCGATTTGCGGTGCCAGTTGGGCAATGCCAACTTGTTGTCCGTTCAGGTAGTACTTGCTGTCGGCGTCGATCACCACACTGACCTTTGCTGCTCCAGCACGTGTGACATCGATTGTTTCAGCGGGATCCCATTGCAGGTGACTGTCGTCGGTTGCCTTTGCCAATATGACAAAGAAGATCAACAGGTTAAACGCGATGTCCCCCATCGCCATGCTGGGGACGTTCGCTGCTAGTGGTCGACGGCTTATCTTCATGGTCCCTTTCCGTTACTGGACCTCAATGGTTTGTACTTCTTCACGCTGGATTGTGATTTGACCACCGGATTGTTCAATTTCGGCGGTCACGTCAATCCAATGGTGATAGGGGGTATCGGTTTTGCTTTTCACGATGACGATTCTGTCTTCGGGACGTGGCTTGGTTTTGAGGATCCGGGCCAAACGCGAACCCAATTCCGAGGTTCGTACCGTGTCACCATTAAGTGACACGGCATTTAGATTGGCGGTCATAGCTACTTCGATGTTCTTAACCTCTTCCTTTTTTTCCCGATTCTCTTCGCTGCGGGGAATTTCTTGGGGACGCCCGCTGTCAGGCTCAATGGAGGCGCAAACAAGAAAGAACACGATCAAATTGAAGGCGATATCGCCAGTTGCGCTACTGGGGGGTTCTACCAGCAGTTTTCCCTTCCGCCGTATTCTCACTGGATATTGCTCCCGCCTGGATCGGTATCTGCTGTCGAGATGGCGGTCTGCAAAGTCACCGTTTCGATCATTTCAGAAGCTGATTCTTCCACATCCAAGACGAATCGATTGATGATTCCGGTGAAGTAATTGAAGGCGACAAACGCCGGGATACCTACGATCAGACCAAAACAGGTGGTCATCAGCGAAACCTTGATGCCGACGGCCGCCGCTTCGACGATGTTCGTTTCGCCCATCTTGGCGACGATGTCATCAAAGGCCACGATCATTCCCTGAACTGTTCCCAAGAAACCAAGCATCGGCGCGGCGCTCGAAATGGTTGCCAGAATCGGCAAGTGACGCTCAAGAGCAGCAACGATATGAACGCTGTAGTCATCCATCGACTTTACGACTTGCTCTTCGATTTTAGCGGGCTCGTAATCCAATGTTTGCAAGACAAGATATTTGCGTAGGCCCGTAGCCAAAATGGCCGGGACGGGTCCCTGTTGTTGATTGCAAAGTTCAAAGGCATCTCTGACACGATCGGCTTCCAGCAACGCCTGGACATCCGTCCGCAGTTGGTTCGAGTCGCCAGCCAGCATATTCAAACTTCGGTAGCGTTCGATAATCACACCAGCGGCGACAATGCCCATGATCAGGATCGGCCACATAAATAAACCTCCCTGAAACAGGTAGCCGATGGGAGGTGTCTGGAGCAAACCCAGCAGGGTCGAAAGGAAACCGCTTGTGGAACCTGCGGCAGTCTCTTGCTCTGACTCGCCCGATTCCGTTTCACTCTCTGTCCGATCGGCGGCGTCTGACTCATCATTTGCTGATTCGACGTCGGAAACAGTCTCTTCGGCAGTCTCTTCGGCGGTGTCTTCGGTAGAGCCCGTTACATCAGCGTTACCCTCAGGCTCATTTGATTGGGGAACCGCTGCCGTTTGTGCGCACAGTTTGTCGGACTCGAAGTCTAGCGGGCAGATCCCGATAGTGCCCAACGCGAGAAGGCTTGCTGTGGTGATGACCATCAGTCGACGAGCAAGGGTCAAATAGCGATACGGGTGGACCAGCGTCATGTTGCAGTCTTGTGGTTGAATCGAGAAGACGGTGGAGGCAGGATGAAAAAGTAAGTAGCGGATCGCGTTTCTCGTGTCCTGTCAATGAAGACCATGATCTCAGCTAGCTTGGTTGGCGTCATTGTCCCGTTCAGAACTGAATTGCGAAAGGAACATGGGAGGATTGGATTCGAGGGCGATGCATCCGGTCGTTTTTGGGGGAAGCAGATCGTGCAGGTCACAACGCAAAATCTGGAAAGGTCTGTTTTTAAAAGGCCGCCTCAAGAGCCAGGATCGGATCCACTCTCTTCGACCCGTGGAAAAAGGATCATTCGTTGTCAATGCTATTAGCTTCTGCTTCGAACTGTTGCAGCATCTCAGGCAGGGCCAAGCGGCCCCTTGCGTACTTGGCAGCTTCGCTCTCTGGGTAATCCCAACGACAGCGGTTGTACCTTCGGAATGCCTCGCTGTTATCTTTCGATAATCGATAGGCTTCTCCGGACCAGAACATCGAGTCGGCACTCAACTCATCTTCGGGGAACTGTTTTGCGAAATCATCAAAGGAAAGACCGGCCTGCTTGTAGTCTTCGGTCTTGTAGTAGCATTGACCAACCCGAAACGCCATTTTCGACGCGTGGTCGTGCCCTTCGAATCTTTCTCCAAACTTTTGGCCTACTTGAGCTGCGATCTGGTAATCCTCATTGCGATAGAAGTAATCCGAGATGCGAATCATGACGCTGGCAATCAGCGGGCTCTTGGGGTGTGTTGCCGCGAGCGTCACGTACGCCTCGAGCGCCTCGTCAAAGTTTCCCGCCTCTTCGTGCGACTGCGCCAATTTGTAGCGGGCATCTGCGGCCAGTGTGTGATCGGGGAATCTGCGAATGATCAAGTCGTAGGATCGAATCGCTTCGTTCCATTCTTCAAGTTCCTGAGCAAATTGTCCCAGTAAGTACGAGATGCGGGGTGCATATTTTGGGTCGGGGTAATCTTCCATGACTTCCCTGAGCACGCGACGGCCCGCCTGCAGATCCCGTTTCTGTTCTTCCGTGCGCTCCAACTGCTTATGGCTCTTGAATAACTCAAAGTAACTCTCGGCGATGCGAAATTTAGTTTCGACGGCTAGTGTTTCATCATTGAATGTCTTCGTGAACGCAGTCACCAAGCCGTCCGTTCCGACCACGACAGGCAACTGTTGGGTGATTTCGAGAGTGTCGGCCTGACTTGATGCTGTGCTATCGCTGTAGGTTGCTGTGATGGTGTCACCAAAGTAACATTCGATTGCTGGGTTCTGTGTATCCAGGTTGCCAGCGACGGGTTCTTGGCTCGCCACAAGGCTGAAAGATCCAGTGAAGACACCACTATGCGAAAGCGTTTCGTGCAATTGCACGGTTTCACGGTCGCCCAGAGCGGTTCCAACCTGCAGCGTAAGGGAGTCGCGTTCGCTACTGATGTCCTGATCAGGATCCGTCACCGAAAAGTAAATCTTTTCGCCGACATGGAGGGAGTCGACCGATTCCTTGTACTCACGATCAGTGATTCGTAGCATTCCGTCCGACACCAAGCGCGCAGTATCGGTGAGTCGTTGTGTCTCGGCATCTGGTCGCTGTTTGTCATTGTAGGCCGCTGTGATCAAATCTTTACCAGTTAGGTTCAGGATTCGAACAACCATGTCGGACGCAATTTGTTCTGAGTCCGGATCGATCGCCTCAATATTACCGATCAGGTTGCGAGGCATGTTGACGGTACGGGGTACAATTTCGGGACTGCCTTCTCC
>JAPKCI010000416.1 GCA_028823035.1 Rubripirellula sp. | reverse complement strand
GCACTTGCTGAAAAGCTGCTGCGGTTCGAGTACGGCAACGTCGTTGACCACGAGGATTTATTTTCTGGCGAGCACGCCGCTCTACCGAGCTACACGGCGGACCGCCGATGGTTGATCAGCGAGTTCATCTTCAACGAAAAAATCAATCGTTTGCTCGATTTCCACCCGACGCGAACGATCTACGGAACCCCACAGCAGGTGCAAGGTGATAGCGGCGTCCACTGGAGCCCCAAAACGGAACGTGGCAACAAATTCCGCAGAACGATCACCAACCCGTTCCTGTTGCCCGGCAATATTGGCGTTCGCTACAGCGTCCACAAACGACTGACAACCGGTCACTTGCTAACCATGGTCGGTAACGCCAAACGGGTCGCGGGACACATGTCGACCGAGGCGACGATGAAGACGCACTACCCGGCCATGTACAACCTGATGAAGACCGAACTGGATCACCGTGAGACGCTCCGCTCGCGTGAGAAGTTCTTGAGAACCTATTCCTTCATGCAGCGGCTGCTCAAGGATATTTATGGGAACCAGCACGAGGAACTGCTGCCAAAGCTGGTTCGAAAAGAGAACCCGTATCCTGGGCCATCGAAGCATTCGACAAACGGTATCCAAAAGCGGCACGAGAACCTTGAATTTCTGGACCGTTTTAACAAGGAAGACATGCAGGCCATCCTGCAAGGCATCGCAACCTACAAACGCACTGCTTACACGGTCGAAGAAATCACGAGCAAAAGTGAACCGGATCTCAAAGGCAATCCCGTCTGGGCCCCTTACAGTGACACCAACCGTGCTGAGTTCGATCGCATCATTTTGCAATGTGAACGAGACTGGTACAGAGAGGGGGTGACCGACTACCGCATTCAGAACCGCGTCACCACCATGAAACTGTTCTACGACACGTGGGACATGAACCGGCTCTACAGTCACATCGAAAAGGGCAGCTTTAGCCCACCGAAGCATGTCCCGCTCAATGATAGCGAGATGGCGATAATTACCGAGACCATTAAGAAGCACCGCAAGCCGGGCGATACGCACCAGCAGATCATCGAAAAGTGCCTTAACGATTGGAATGTGTCGTTCAAGGCTTCGCGAGAAGCCGCGGGTGGTGCCGATGAAACTCTGATGACGCAGGTGATCATCGAGTTGTATACGCAAATTTTTGAGCGCAAACCGACAGACGCTGAGGTCGCTGAAAATAAAGAGCAGTTCAAGCTGTACATCGCCAAGCTCGATCGTCAAACGGCGATCGGGAAGCTGATCGAGTCGCTGCTGCTGAGCACGGAGTTTGCCTATCGCAATGAGTTCGGACAGGGCAAGCCGGACGAACACGGCCGGCGGATAATATCGCCACGCGATGCCAGCTACGCTCTGTCTTACGCGTTGACCGACACGAGCCCCGACGAAGAACTGGTCAAGGCAGTGAAAGAGGGGCGGCTGAATTCGCGAGAGGATTATGAACGTGAAGTTCGCCGCATCCTGAAACGCCGCGACCAGTGGTACATCGTCGACGAAAATGTCCAAGCGGCGAACCTCAACGCGAGCACCACGAACCAGCCGATCCGAAAGTTACGCTTCTTTCGAGAGTTTTTCGGGTACCCGAAGGCGCAGGAGGTATTCAAAGACGACTCACGTTTCGGTGCGGGACGTCACGAGCAGGCCGTCAGCCGGCTGATTGACGAGGCGGACATGCTTGTCGAGCACATCCTTGAAAACGACGAACACGTTTTTGAAGAACTGCTCACCACTGACAAGTTCTACATCTACCACTCGGGCAACAACGAGGCGATGGAGTCGGGATCAAATCAGCTGAAAAAGGTCTTCGAATATTTCAGGAAACTCGACTGGGAAACGTGGGAGCCGGAAGACATCGACGCCCATAAGGAGTTCCTGCTGACGATCTGGGAATTCCGCAAAGCGCGGGGCGGTGACAACAAATCGCTGCTGAACACGCTAAAGAGAATGATGCCGGCATTGGAACTTCATTTCAGCGAAAGCCAAAGCAACGGAATGCCTTATATGAAGATATCGTTGGGCTTCTGGCACGGCGGCAACGTGCTAGGCCGCACCGGCCAGCAGATGCGTGGGGAACAGGTCACCTCGTACTGGAATATCGACTGGAAAACGTGGGACTACCCGGCACACCAGCCGGCCAACATTCCCAATCGCAAAGGCCTGCTTACTCACCCCGCTTGGCTGATTGCCCACTCGCAGAATTTGGAGACGGATCCGATCCACCGCGGAAAGTGGATCCGCGAGAAACTGTTGGCCGGGACCATCCCGGACGTCCCGATCACCGTGGATGCGGTAATCCCACCGGATCATCACAAAACACTTCGGCAGCGGATGGAAAACCGGACAGGTGATGTTTACTGCTGGAGATGCCATCAGAAAATGGACCCGCTTGGCTTTCCGTTCGAGAACTACGACGACTTCGGTCGGTTCCGAACCGAGGAAAGCCTCGAGCACCCGGAAAATCTGATCACAGAGGCCAAGCGGGGCGAGACCAATGAATTTGGCGCCTCGCTACCGGTTTACAAGACATTGCCGGTAGATCCTCGCGGGGTTCTGGAAGGGACGGGTGACGCAACGCTGGACGGTAACGTCGAGGACGCGTTTGACCTGATCGACCGTCTCGCGACTTCGGACAAAGTCCGGCAGTCAATCATCCGCCATGCCTTTCGCTACTTCCTGGGCCGCAACGAAACACTTGCAGACTCCAGCACGTTGATGAACGCAGAGAAAGCGTACGTCGATAGCAACGGCAGCTTCGACGAAGTGATCGTCTCGCTGCTATGCTCTGACTCATTTATCTACCGCAAAAGCAACTCCAAGGAATAGACGATGCTGATCAGCCGACGAGAACTTTTGAAGACGACCGCTCTGGGGACTGGCAGCCTGGCGTTTACGCCTTCGTTCAACCACCTCTTGGGCGCACCAGCAAATACCACGGGTGACAATCTGCACCGATTCGTCTTCATTCGTAAATCCAACGGCAACCTGACCAAGCAGTTCGGGCTGCCTTCCTTTTCGTCCCAAGAGCTGAAGAAGCACGAGGAAAAGCAGGCCTTCGATGTGGATCTGGCCAAGCATGAACTGCCCGACTGGCTGAAACTGCTCGACGGGCACAAGGAAAACATGACCATCCTGCACGGCATCTCGATGTCGGTCAGCGGTGGCGGGCACTACTCTTACTCTGGTTGCATGGGTGCGTATAAAGCCGGGCGAGACATCCTCAGCAACATCAAGCGGGCAACCATCGACTTCCAACTTGCCAAGCTTTTCCCCTCTCCATTCGGTCATGTCGAAATGTCGATGGCGGTCCCCCATGGGCGCGACCACAGGACCGGAATCGTGTCAGGCTATTCCGCCCCCGCAGCAAAGCAGCGCAACTACTGTTACGCCGACCCTATGACCGCCTACCAGGAATTATTCAAGTCCGTCACCAACACCGACGAGGTTGCTTCCGACATCGCTCTGTTTGACTACTTGCACGAACAGGAAAATCGCCGGCTTCAGGGGCTGGATGGTGATGAACGTCTTAAGATCAGCGATCAGGTTGACTCGCTCCAGTCGATCCGCGACCGCAACACCAAGGTCGAGGCACTAGGTGACAGGGTCAATCAACATCTGCCCGAAATTGATCCCATCCACGCGGGCGGCGGCGAAGATGCAACGCTGCCACAGAAACAGGCTGCCTTCACCGATATCATCGTCGGTGCGATGGCGTCGGGTCTTACCAACGTCGTCACGTACACCATTGACGATCTGGGCACCGACATCACCTCGCTGCCCGAGAACAACCTAAAGACGAGTATCCACCAGATCGGGCATGGCGGTCAAATTGCCGGTGCCGAGAAGATGAGAAATGCCATCAAGACCCACCACATGAAGCAGGTCCAAACGCTAGTGACCAAGCTCAAGGCCATCCCCGAGGGCGACGGCACGATGTTCGACAATACGACGATCATCTACATGCCCGAAACCGGTGCCGG
>JAPKCI010000415.1 GCA_028823035.1 Rubripirellula sp. | reverse complement strand
GGCTGTCCGAGAACGGGCTGTCCGAGAACGGGCTGTCCGAGAACGGGCTGTCCTTTGGCTTTCTTAGAAGAGTGACCTTGGTGAGCAATTAGAACCCGTCAGGTCCAGCTGGGAATCCGCCGTCAGGTCCAGCTGGGAATCCGCCGTCAGGACCAGCTGGGAATCCGCCGTCTCCACCGCCGCCACCGCCGAGCATCGGGGCCAAGGCCATGAGTTGCATCAATGCTGCGTCGAACTCGGCTTGGCTATTGGCGGCCAGCATCGGATTCAGAATTCCACCCACCATCGTGATCATCATTCCAGCCGCCATGCTGGCTTGGGCAACCTCTTCGCCCTGTTGAGCTTCTGCCAAACTGGATTTCATCTCAGCCAGGAAATTATCCTTGTTCGCCGTCCATTCTTCGGCCATGTCTTTGGGAATCCAACGATTCATGTAACGCACCATTTCGATTGTTTCCGGTCCTTCCGGTCCGGGAGTGGTGACTGTTCCATTGTTTTCGTCGGATTGCTGGATCATCACTTGCGCCAACCCTTGTTGCAGAATTGGGGGGGGCAGCATAGCGACGATTCCCTTGAGATGGCCACCCAGTTTCGGGCCATGGGAATCCATCATCTGTGTCAGTGTTTTTGTATCGAGATTGTTAAAATCAAAAAGCAGCATGAAGAGTTCGTAAACGGTACCAACCACGGGGTCATAGCCATTCTGGACCATGGGCATCATCTGTGGCGGAACCGCTTGGGTGAGCATGGGAGTGTTTAGGACGTACTGTTTCTTGGTGACGAGTACCTCGGCAAGCTTCTCAAACAAACCCTGAATCTGGGTGGTCATTTGCTTCTGGGACTTCATCGAGTCGGTCAACGTACTACGAAGTTCCTGACTGTCCAACATTTGACGCATGTCGTCGGGTATCGCGTACCAGAAGACTTCGGGGTGGCCGGCCATCAGTTGGTCACGGCAAAAGTCAAAAGTGGCCTGCAGGGTTGCGTTTTCAGGAAACGCGGGCATGGGGGCCACAGCTGGCGCGACGGGCGCTTTGAAATTCAGTTTTGCATTCGGCGATGTGATCGGCATCGCGGGAATGGGAGCTACAGAGGGGGTTGCCGGTGCGGGACTTACAGCTGGTGTTCCCAAACTTTTGGACGCCTCATGCAACTTCTTTGCCAGTGCATGACTCTCAGCGCTGAGTCGGTTGATGGGGACCTCAAGCGTGCCACCATCTTCTTTTCGCAAAACAATACTCTGGCCCTTCACTGCGATAAATTCGGCCTCAATCTGAAATTTACCAGAGTTGTCGGTCCATGTTTCTGCCTGAGCATTTTGTGGGACGCACAACACAACGGCGAGAAGTGCGGCTAGAGGGAGGGTTGAGCGATTCATCAGTCAATTCCAGTTGGTAGTTTGTCTTTGGTTTCGAAGCACGGCGGGAACGGTGTTACGCCCTTATGCCATGAATTAGGTCCAAGAAAGCAGAGTTCGGGGCGTCATCTTCCGCAAAAACGCGGATCCAGTAATGGTGGAACTCGGTCGCGAAATTCCGAGCCGAACCACCTCAGGTAAGGTGAAGGAGGGCGTCTTCAATCTGGACACCAGCGTAGATCAATGCGGCTGTTCTTTCCATCGGATTAGCTGTGTATCGCAGGAATTCCCTTGAATTCGGCGTTTGTTACCGCGTACTGAGGTTTTTTGTTGCGTTGGCTTGGCAATCAGTCGGAACCCAGTCAGTCAGCAAACCAGCGGGCTAATGTCTTTCGCGACGGCCGACTCATTCTTGGCCAGCGTCCCATAGGGTCGCGTCAGAGAATCCGACATGCTTGAGTTCGAGTGACGCGGATTCAGTCGCCTCGGGCATATCGAAAGCGGCTAATTCAATCTCCCGTGTCATGCCTGGGCTCAGGGTGCAGATCGCGTTAGTCGTGCTCGAAGACTCTTCGGAGCCAAATCTGGTTTTCTTAAGTGGTGGCGTTTTTCCCTCTGCATCGAGGAACTTGCTGAGTACGGTGAGATTGGTGACAGTTTTGTTTGATTTGTTGGTCACAGTCACTTCAATGTCACGGAAATTCCCGGAGCCGGACACCCGTTTGAATTCGAGCTTTACGGGTTGATCCCCTTCGAAGCTCAGTTCCATCAGCTTGTCGGGCATCTGTTCGTGATTGGGAACGCTGATGTTCCTGAGCGTCACAGGGTAAGTGAGTGCCTCGGTACCCAGACTTATGATCAATTCGAGGCTGGCGGGAATTGCCTCCAGTGAGAGTGAAAGCGTTTTTGAATTGCCGCTGCCGAATGAGCCTCGACTGATGATGGCCACGCTTTTGCCGTCGGCGTCCAGAGCGAACACCTCGATATCCTTGGATCTTCGGAAGCCATTGTTGTTGACTTGCTGATTGGGTTCTTCTTCCGGCCATTCAACTTCGATCGTAAAGCGTCGCTCAGTTGCTTCGGTGATTCGAGCTTTCGTTTCGCCGTCGGTTTGCTCCATTCCTCCTGTTAGGTCATCAAACTTCAGAGCAACGACTTGCGTTGTCAGGTTAATGCTGACTGTCCCGTTGATGGCCTTGACCTCCTTGACATTGCGGAGCAGTCCCTTCAGTCGAAGCGCACGTTGGCTGAAGATCTGATGTGCGGCCGCGTCTTCCTGCGGTTTGCCCATCTTACTTTGATCCAAAACAAACAAGCCTTCCTCTGAACTGGAGGCAATTTCTTCGAACATGGCCTCTCTTTGGCTTATGCTTTTCCAAAAGAGTGGCGTGTCGTCGTTTGAGATTGCGCTATCCAACTTAAACTCCAGAGTCTCGGAAATCTGGTGGGTCATTGCAGGTGATAGCCCTGCTGACACCAAATCCACTGAGAGTTGTCCTGTCGCCGAATCAGGGTCGGTGTTGAATGAAGAAGGTAAGGCCAGAAAGGGACCAACTGGGGTGGCCGGGATCTTTCGTATACCCCGCTCAATTTCCAAATGACTGGCTCGGTAGATCGGTTTGCACTGAATGTCCCGGCACACCTGTTCAATGGCTGCAAGACGCGATTGGACGTCAGAGGCCAGCGTGACGGGTTGCGAAAGACTTTCGGAAAACGCTTCGGGGGGATCGAAATTGAGTCCCAGCGGTCCCGAAAGTTCGCTGAGTAATTGACCCGCCGGTTTGCTTCCTCCAATGCTTGTCAATTTCCATAGCGAGTTGAATTCGTTGAGAGGGACCGCTGTCATCTTTGGATTGGTGTCGTCGTCTCCCAGCCTGGCAAACATGTCTGCATTACCTGCGTCGCCCGAGGTTTGCACTGCGACTCTTGCAGCACCCGAAGTGAACGCCATCATCAGCCAGTCAGAGGGAGTTCCGACCAACATCGCGAAATCATTGACGGCTTGATCAAATTCTTTCTGGGTTTTGGAAGCAGAAAGCGGATCGAACGATTGATTCAGAAAGGTGATGCCCTCTGTTATCATCGCAATGGTTTGCTTCGCAGAAGCAGTCTCTGGCAATGATTTGAGGTTTGATTTGATTTCCTCTTCGATGCCCTCTTTGTTCGCCAACCAACTGTCCACAAGGTCTTTTGGGACCCATCGGTCAAGGTAACGAACCATTTCGATCGTCTGTGTCGTGCCATCTTCACTCTGCAGACGCATGACACCCGTTTCTTCGTCATGTTGTTCGATTTCAGTACGGCTCAGCGTGGCTTCGATCATTTCAGGGGGTACAAGCGACAGGATGGCTTTCAGGTGGCCGCCAAGGCGTGGGCCGCGTTCGTTCAGTAATTCGGTAACCGTTTTGGACTCCAGCGTATTCATGCTCAGTAACAACATGCCAAGTTCGTAACTCAGGCCCACGGCAGGGTCGTAGCCCTGTTGGATCATGGGCATGGTCTCAGGGGGAGCCATTGCGGTAAGCATCTCGGACTCGAGCATGAACTTCTTTTGCTTGCCGAGAATCGTCACGACCTTTTTCAGTAGATCTTGGGATCCTTTGATGATCGGCTCTTGGACTTTGAGTGGAGCGACGATGTCATTTCTTAGATCTTGGCGGTCGAA
>JAPKCI010000119.1 GCA_028823035.1 Rubripirellula sp. | reverse complement strand
CATCTGAGCCACACCACCATCTGAGCCACACCACCATCTGAGCCACACCACCATCTGAGCCACACCACCATCAACGGTTGCATGGCAAAAGCTGCCATCCGGCGGCCCCTCATGCCCGCAGCGATCGCGTCTGGAATTACGAGCCTGTACTGCCCCCTGAATCACACAGTTGCATCCGATGCAGGCAACACACCCCCAATGGCGACCATCCCTGCAAGCCCACTGTCGACCTCAAGCAACTTTCCAAACGGACTCTCGCGAAAGGCGGGAGTCCGCTAAACTACAATTCAGACCGCCCAAAGAGGCGAATGCAACGCAACGATTTACCACGGAAGAAATCATGCTGCCAAAAGTTAGGTTGGGACGGACCGGATTGAGCGTAACGTGTCTCGGATATGGCAGTATGGGTCTGCGAGGTCCAAAGACATGGGGAATACGCACCGTCGATGACGAACAGGCCGAAAAATTCCTGAACGCGGTTCTCGACATGGGAATCAACTTTATCGATACAGCACCTGACTACGGCGTCAGTGAAGAACGGATTGGCCGCTACCTTGCGGCACGAAGAAACGAGTTCTTCCTCGCGACTAAGTGCGGCTGCGTCTACACCCAACACAAAGACCACCTCGAGATCGATCATCAGTGGCGCAAAGACGTTGTCGAACGCAACCTGCATGACAGTCTGGACCGGCTGCGCACGGATCATATCGACCTGCTGCAATTTCATGGGGGTGACGCTGAAACCCTCGAGCGCGAGGGACTGTTGGATCAATTACAAGAGTTTCGTAGCCAGGGAGTGATCCGCCACATCGGGGTCTCCAGCAAAACCCCCCATCTGGCGGCCCTGATCGACCTTGATTTCTTCGATGCATTCCAGATTCCCTATTCCTGCCTGGCTCCCGAACACCATCACTTGATCACGCGAGCTGGAGAGGCCGGGGCTGGTGTGATCATACGGGGAGGCATCGCTCATGGTGGACCTGATGCCGAGATTCAACGGCCAGCCCTGAATGACGTTTGGACACAAGCCAAGCTGGACGAACTGATTCCCAAAGGTATGTCGCGGGCAGAGTTGATCCTGCGGTACACGCTCTCGCATCCCCATTGTCACACCACGATCGTCGGCACCTGCAACCACCAACATTTGGCAGAAAACGTGACAGCCTGCCGCTTGGGAGACCTGCCTGAGCCGATTTACCGCGAGATTTTTGCGAGAATCGAGCGGACAACCTCGTAACGGGATAGCGGAACAACGTCAGCCCGAAATCATTCCGGCCTGCCACCGCTTCTGGACTCGAAAGATTTTTCCACACGCTGATAATTTTCGAGCATCGCTTCCAACTGCGATTTAAGTACTCCCAGATCACGACCATTATCCAGCGATTCCTCCAGCATCGGACGCAGCCATTCCTGCATCAGGTGGAATTGCCCTTTGACCAGATCGGCCAACACTCGCGGCACCTTATGCTGCACAAGAATCTTTTGCTCGGGTGGTGAAAGAGCCTGTTGCTGGCTGATCTGCTCCAAACGATCACTTGTCGACTGCAGTTTTTCAGCTAACTGACTGCCGGTCGTCGCCAAGCTATGTCGAATCGTATCAATGCGGGCATCCATGCGTTCTTCTGACCCATCATCCGACGTCGCGATCGCACGTGAAATCACTTGGCGAATCGACTCCAGGCCATCCCGCATCGCAGCCAATTGCTTCATGAGTTGCCCGGCCTGATCCTCGCTGTCCATCCCCGACATGCGAACACTTTCAACGAACGCATACTTGATGCTATCCCAACGCTCTTTCTCTTCTGATTCAAGGATACCCATCAATTCTTTGAACTTCAGAACATTGGCTTCGTTGTCAGTGGTGAGAGTCTGTGCGTCCTGCTCATAACTGCTGACGATCAGCGATTGCAACTCCGCATCATTCATCACGGCAGCCACACGTTCTGCCATCCGATTCATATTTCGATAACTACCCTGCAGTTTAAAGGGTGGTTCGGTTCGATAGACATCTGCTTGGGCAGCACTTCGGATGTACGCCCGGTTCACCCGCAACACCACATCGCGGATACGGAGTAGTTTCCGCATGACTTCGAACATTTCACGGACTTGATCCATCGAAATATTGCTCTGCAGATCGATGCCTTCGAGCGAATCACGTTCTGCGGCCTGGATGATTGCCCGTGCGTCTTCGGGCGGTGCCGTTCCAAGTGGAGCCAGCGTGCGGTTGCTGGTCAGGCAGTTTTCGAGATAGCTCATCTCGAAAGCTTCGGCTGACTCACCGATAATCTCACCGAGGTTGTAGACATCGGCACGGTTCGAGAGCATGTCGGGAACCTGAAAACGGTCCCCACTCTCTGTGTACGGGTTGCCCGCCATCACGACAGCAACACGTCGACCACGAAAGTCGTAAGTCCGCGTCCGGCCGTTTCTCACACCTTCGATTTTTCTGGTCGCATCGCAGAGCGAAATGAACTTTTGCAGCAACTCCGGATTCGTATGCTGGATGTCGTCAAGATACAGCATCACATTGTCGCCCATCTCAAGTGCGAGATTCAGACGCTGAATTTCTTCGCGTGCTGCTGCGTTGGGAGCCTCAGCGGGGTCCAGCGATGTCACGCCATGACCAATCGCTGGGCCATTTATTTTCATGAACACGATACCCAACCGGTTGGCCACGTATTCCATCAGCGTGGTTTTACCGTATCCGGGTGGTGAGATCAGCAACAACAGCCCCATGCGGTCGGTTCGTTTGCCCTCGCCTGCCGAGCCCATCTGCTTGGCCAGATTGTCACCAATCAGCGGCAAGTAAACTTCATCGAGCAAGCGGTTTCGGACAAAACTGGTCAACACGCGCGGCTTGAACTCCTCTAATCGCATCTCTTCACGAGACTCATCAACAACGCGAGTTTTAGCGGCGTGCAAGCCGCGGAACCGCGGAACGACGTCACGGAAATAGCCGCGAACACGCCTCAACATTTCGTGATAATGCAGGGCCATTCGGCCTCCGCTGATCCGTCCGTGGTTGCCTGCCATATCATTCAATTCGCTGGCCACCTCGGCATCCACCAGATTCATGCCGCCGGGCCCTCCCTGCAGGACGATCCAAGCAAGCTCGTCACGGTAACCAGCCGCCGGATCAATTTCATTCACTTTTTCATGGGTCTTCAAAAAAGCATCTACCCAGTTCCTGGCCAAAATAAAGCCTCGCACCGGATCAGCCTCTGACTTCAGAACAGTCGACAGCAGTTTCGCCCGATCTGAATCAGGAATCGCATTCGTGAACTCGTTATAGAGTGCCACCGACTGTCCGCTAACCGCCACTTTTTTGGGTGCATGTGTTAACTCATCAAACAGATAGCTGGCGATCGCATCCGGAGTCGTATCCTGCGAAAACAAAGTCCCCCATCCATCACGCTGGGCCTCACACAAATCAATCAGCCGTTGCCGGAACTCAACGGCAGGCTGGGCATTCGGATAAGCCTGCGCCAATTTCGCAAATCCTCCGATCCAGTCCGTCATGATTTTGCGGGTTTTGGCGTCCAGCAATTTATTGAACCAAAGCAGTGACGCCGCACGGACGCTGGGTGCATGCCTGAGCAGCCCAATGGACAAATCCATTTCGAGCAACCGCGACACGATGCTCGCCGCATCATGATCATGCACACCCTTTGCATAGCCTTCATCAAAACGACCACCAATCTGCTTCTCAACCCATGCGGCATCGACACTCTGGGGATCGACCGCATCGCCCCGAGTCCGCAATTCATCAAAGAGTTCAACAGCGAGGTATTCGCCTCGATAGACTGCGGCATTTTCGCTCACCAGTTCCTGCGACCAGAGGTCCCGGGACACAACCAAGGCCTCGTCGGAAAGAGCCTCAAAGAACTGGGTGCCGGTAAGGTGCAGACACATTTCGCCGTCGCGAAGCACCGTGGTCACGTCAAGCGGTTGTGTATTGACGGCAAACCGATGTTTTCCGAGTCGAATGATGTCACCACCATCCTCATACAGATCCTGACGATCCTTGAGCTGACGAACCGAATCTTCACGAATCGTTTTCAACCGACTCTGCAAATCCTCCACTCGAACTGCGTCATCCTGCTCTCCCAACTGGCGGATGATGTCGCGTACTTTCTCGACCATCAAATCACCAGCAAAGTAGGCGGCGATTTCGTCGGTTGATTCCATCTTATTTACGCGAGAATCGATCCCTTTGAGGATTCTCCCGGCAGCCGACGTGAGTGCTTCAGCGCGTCGATTGCGTTTTTCGATCAACGATACTTTGCGAGATTCAAAAGCAGCGTAAACGTCTTCGCGTCTCTGTGCCAACATGACAACAAATTCGTCAAACTCTGCAAAGCGACCTTCCAGGTCCTCCAACTGCACCATCACTTTGGTCAAGTATTCATCACAACGCTGCGGCGAACCACAAACGTCAAGGTAGCCAGATGTGGTTTGTTCGAGAAGTTTCAACTGCGACGCAAACTCAGCTTTTCCCTCGACACTGACCATTTCGCTGATGCGAGATTTCAGGGAACTACGAACACGATTCAACGATGCAAAGACATTGCCTATCGAGTCGATGATTTCTGTTCGTTTCGTGGTATCTTCTATCCGCAGATTACTGACCGTTTCGGTCAATAATTCGAGTTGCGTTCCAGAGGCGTCGATTTCTTCCTCAAGCTTCTTTGCTTCAGCGACAGTGGCGATTGATTCCACCTGTTGACCGGTGGTTTCCACGCGATTCACATAGGGGTCCAACGCTCCAGGCGTGAGCAAGAACTCAACGCATCGACGACTTACACGCTCTGCCCGTTCAGCAGTAATTTCTTCCAACTCTGCGACGATGGCTTCGTCAACGTAGCGGAGTTCTTTGAGACCCAGTGCATGCCCACGCTGCTCACGCAACGATGCCAACGTCGATACGAAGTCATCAATGTTTTCAAATCGCCCGCGTTCGATCGACTTGATCAACTTCTGGACATTTGTCCGGACTTCATTGGTACGTTGCTGCGTGTCCCGCCGCACCCGCACCACCTTTTCGTATTCTTCGACGGCGGCGTTGGCAGCGGCGCGAATTTTCTGCACCGGCTCAGAAAGTTTCTCTGTTTCCTCTTTGTCGATCCAAAAATAGCCGTCCAGAATATCCGAAGCCTTTTTACCCAGATCGACGTACAGTCCTTCGTAACTGTCATCCTTGTCGATCAACTGCATGACTTCACTGCATTCGGCCATGCCGCGAACGATTTCCTTGTTCCCTATTTTGAACAGCAGAGAATCAGCTTGCCCCTCAGGGGCTAAAGATTCACTGGTGAACGGTGTCTGCCAAATCTGAATGGCATGATGTTTTTGCGGCTCATCCTGCGACTGAAAACAGACCATTTCACCCCCATCGAAGATGGTCTGCCCATGGCACACGAGCGGTGTTTCGACCGTTTGGTCAATCAGGTTGTAGCGGAGCTGAATGTAGGTGCCTGATTCGGGGTTGTAGAACAGATACAGAAAATCCTCGCCGTTGGCGGCTGCCACGGTCCGTTGATAACGCATCCCGCGCAAACCATGGTCAAAACGTTTGTGCTCACCTGTTTGCAGGTAATATCCACCGGGAAAAATCACGCCGTGGTCCCCGGGCAACATCACGCACGAATGCTCGATTTCATCCAGCCGCATCGCCTGCTGAATCTTGCCATTGAAGACAAAGAAACGGTCCTCGGTTTCCTGATAGGGACGGATCTTCAGCAAAACTAGATTGCCAACAATGGCGTACCTGATTTCAGCATCGTCCAACGTTTGATCTGGATTCAAAACCGGCTCGGCATAAATACCTTCTCCGGTTTCGGTATTGTTTTCGACCTTGATGGTCAGGTCACCCCCGACGGTTTCGACAAAGACACGATCTTCAATCGAAATGTGTGGGTGGCTACCATAATGATGCTGGTCACGTGTTGTCCTGGACCAGCGAAATTCATGTTGGGGCGGGTCACGCACCTCATGCTCGCTGCGATTGTCGATGTACTCGAACCGATCGCCTATCATTCGCCATTTGAATGACTTGGTGTCCTTCGCCGTTTTACCGACCTGAAACACCATGTGCAACATTGGCCCGCTACGAAAGAAACGGGTAAATCGGGTGTCTTTATAGAAACGGTACAGTTCGTGAAAATCACTACTGAACCGATCGTCTCCAATCACATCCAGCGGCAATGCATGGAAGCTATGATCCCGGAACTGGTAAGCCGAAAAGACATCCGCCATCCCAACTTCGGACTTCAGCCCGAACTGGACGTTGTACCCGAACAGGAACCGGTCGCCGATCGCAACCAGGTCCCGGGGAGTACAATTATGTTCCGTTGTGACGCGTTCAGTGGAAACCAGCACGGTTTCAATATTGCCGAACACATCGGCTCGCGAGTCGTTCAGTTTTGCCAAACGAGTACGCAAGTCAGCGGATGCATCCCGCAAACGGTTACGGAGGACTTCGTATGTCCCGGCAGCGAGTTGAGTATCTGTCATGAATGGTCGCCTCTGGGGCCAACTGAGATGATTACCCCAGTACGTGTTCCAAATGCTGTGTCCGAGGCCACTCCCCAGCATGACCCGATTGCGGGTACACCGAGGAAGCGGCGGAATCTTACATTTTGGTCCTACCCGTTCCGACCATTACTACCAGCGATGCTGCTTTGGGCAAGTAAACGTCCTGCCTTCTGGTCGGCAACATTAGCCGTGCTAGCCATGCTCAACAAACCAGTGAGTTGCGAACGGACGTCGTCCGTGGTCGCCAAGCCCAGCATTTTGGCAATCAGTGCCGCGATCGACAGATCCTTGACACCGTCAGTGTCCAGGTTGAACTGTTTGACCAAACCCGACAACTGGCTCTGGAAGTACTCGGCATTACCATCAAAGAAGGTGTCTTTGATGTCGGTTGCCACCTTGCTGTTGTAGACAAATCGGTCGATCGCCTTGCCTCCTTTGACGGCTGATGTGATCTGCTCGAAGAACTCACCATCGCCACCGACAATGTCGATTCGTGCTGTACGCAACGCGTCGCCGACAACGCCAGCCTGACTTTCGGCAATGCCACGCTGGGCATCGATAGCGGCAATTTCGACCTGTTTTTCCTTATCCAGTTCCAGTTTAAATTCTTCGTGCTCTTTGCCGACGTCGTCGAGTTGCTTCATCGCTTCGGCCTTCTCGGTAATACCGGTCGCCTCGCTGTGATACTTCTCGCGTGAGACATTGGCTTCAGCCAAGCCCTGCTTCTCGATGGCATCTGCTTTGGCTTCGATACCTTTGGCTTCTGCGACAGCTTTCTTCTGCATGACAGCAGCCTCAGCGGAGCCTTCCACCTCAAGACTGGCAGCCTTGGCCTCCTGCACGGTTGCCGCAGCAAGGCCGGGAGCAGCTGCCGCAGCTGCATCGGCTTCAGCCAGCATTTTGGTAGCAGCGGTCTCTTGTTCGGCCGCGTCACGCTTTGCCTCGGCTTCGATACGTACCTTATCGGCCAACAATACACTTGCATCTTTCTCGGCCTGAGCCAGCTTGGTCTGCCGGATCAGCTCTTCCTCGGCCTTCATTTCGGCGGCCGTGATCTGAACCTTTTTCAAACGTTCTGCCAGCGCAAACTCTTCGGTATCCTTGATTCGCTCCTGCTCTTCGACCACGGAACGCTCGACGGCAACACGCTCACGAATGACTTCCTGAATATTGCGATTTTCGGTCTCGATGGCTTTCTCTTTCTCAACCTCGGCGACGCCGACGACCCTCAGACGCTCGGTTTTTTCGAGATCACGATCCCGACTGACACGCTCCAGTTCTACCGCATCCGTTCTCTCTTTATTCCGTTGTGCAACGAGAATCTGTCGCGATTTATTTTCCTCGGCAACGCCGAGCTCTTCCTCCGTGTTGATTCTGGCTCGTTCTGACTCAAGCCGCTGCTCTTCCTGAACCTTCTTGGCCGATGCATGCTCGCGAGCTGTGATTTCAGCGATCTCCCGCTGTTGTTTTTCGACCGCTTCGACACGCTGCCGTTCGAGAGCAAGAATCGTCTCCTGCGCTTCCACATCCTGTTTCTTGAGAGTTTTCTCTTTATCGCGAGTGAACTGATTTTCCTTCACCTTCTCATTCGACGTCAGCTCGGTGATTTTCTTGATACCCTCAGCATCGAGAATATTTGTGGGACTGAGCATTTCCAGAGCTGTCTGCTCGAGATAGTCAATCGCAGCATCATCCAGACGGTAGCCATTCAAATCGGTACCAATCACCTTCAGAATCTCGTCCTTGAACTTGTCTCGCTGATCATACAGATCGACGAAGTCAAACTGCTTGCCTACGGTTTTGAGTGCTTCACTGAACTTGGCATCAAACAGTTCACGCAAAGTATCGATCTCGCTACAGCGACGCGCGCCGATCGCCTGGGCGACTTCCTTCATTTCTTCCTGAGTGTTATCCACGCGAATGAAGAAGGCGACTTTGATATCCGCCCGGATATTATCCTGGCAAATCAAACCCTCGCTGCCCTCTCGATGGATCTCAAAACTCTTCAGAGTCAGGTCCATGAATTCGTAGCGGTGGAACAGGGGAATGATGAACTTGCCCCCGGCCGTGGTCACGTTCAGACCACCCATGCCCGACTTGATGATCGCCTTATCCGGGCCAACCACGATGTAATATTTCTTAAAGAATGCCAGCGATAACAGCACTGCAGCCAAAAAGACATACGCAGTGATCGCCGGCCCAGATAGAAAAACGTTCTCGGCGGCCATCAAAGAGGTTGGCAATGGTATTCCAAGGATCACGATGTTGTCTCCTGTTGAAGCTGCGTGACTTTATATATTCGTTTGTCTCGATCAAAACCGATAATGCGAACCTCCGTTCCTTTTGGAATATGAGGTCCATCTGTCCGCACATTGAGCAGCAACGGCGCGGCGTTCGTACGGAACTTTGCCTGCCCATATTCACCGGTCACCTCCAACGTGCAAATCTCACAGGTTGCGCCCAGTAATTTTCCGTGACCGTATTTGGTCGGCGGAATGAAGTATTTCAGCATCGGCTGAGTAACCGCCTTGGTAACCGCCATCGCAATTAACACATTGCGAACCGAAAGCAGACTGCTGGTAAACCAACCAGGCGGGGAAAACCAGCTGGTGTCAAAGACATGCCACAAACCATACGACACCGTCCAGAACGCAACCGTGAAAATCCCACCCCAAAGCACCATCGGTATTCGCCCGAAATTGGTCGCGCGAACGCTGCCAGCCCCCAGCCCATGCAAAAAATCGAAGTCCAGATCCGGACCACCTGGGATATCCAGATCGGGAGCATCAATGTCGATTCCCGGGTCCAGATCCAAATCAGGGACGTCAAAACCCAGATCAATCAGTCCCACCAAGGCGAGCAGCGTGTATCCGACCATCAAACACACGAGAATTGATGCAGGCCAAACAGGGCCTACAAACATTCGATCAGCTAGTTCAACAAGTGATTCAGGCACGACAGTCAATTTCGAACGATAGGGTTAACCGAAGATAGCTTAGTTTCTAGGCTTTGTAATCAACCATTTTAGGCGCGATTTAATCAATATTTTCCAGTTTCCACTGTTTCAAATAACGAGCATGTCGAAATTTCGGCCCTCCTGATTTGCATCGGAACACCAAAACGGCAAGGGAAATAAACGCCCAACAGGAATGCAACAGTGTATCCAAACAAAGGGTTTCCAACGGTGTTCTGGATCACAATGACCAGAACGCCAACAACATCAACCTCCTAAGCGACTACTGCTTTCTGGCCAGCGCCCGCTGCAAAAGGTTGTGAGTCATGGCTTGCACGCGTGCGTCGGGGCCGTGCGGACGAGACCAGTGCGACCAAGGCAACATGTGGCCCGGCGGACTGGACAGCCCTTGGCACCACCAAATGGTCGACGCGTTGAACACAAAGTTCTCCGCGGGTCCCGGATACAGGGTGGCCGTCCATTGCTGCGGGTTCATGCCTCCCTGCAATGCGGTGCCTGCCGCAACAACTTGTAATCCTTCCAAGTCACGAGGTGGATCACCGTGGTATTCCCAACCGATCAAACCGGGGATCGTCTCACCCGATTTCATGCCGGTTCCTTCATACAACCAATGCTCCGGCATTGTGCAAACCCAATCGCCGCCGCCATTGACCGGATCAACATTGCGAGCGCCCATCAAATACCCTTCGTCAGGCCCACGATGGGGAAAGGGGCCGTGCTGGGACTCTCGCAATTCAGCCCACTTGTAATCTCCACCGTACGGCCCACCTCGGAACAGAATACGATTTTCCCGCCCGTCATGACCCGCACGGTAAGGGCTTACCCAGCAGACCGAATTCCCTGCAAAGAACAACAGGCTTACTCCCTTGTCACGCATGGTTGTCACGCTGTCGTACTGCCGCAAATCCCAGTACTCGTCATGGCCCACGCTCAAGAATGCCTTGCATGCCAAACCTCGCTCAGGACTCAGCATGTCGCTGTTGCTGCAGTAGGTGACATCGTATCCCTGCTGTTCAAGCCAATATGCCATTGGGTACTCAAAGCAGAGCCATTCCCCCGAGCCAATCGTCTGAGGATTATCAAAGATCTGAGGATACTTTCCGTACGGGCGATCAAAACTGACATCAGCCCAGGGCCCTTGATTTCCCTTGGGATGGGTGTAAACAGAATCTTTTACTGGCCACTCGTTATAGGCCTGCCATGTATTGTCGCTGCATTGAAACAATATGTCGGCCGGACGGTCATCTTTCACAATGAAAACCACGTAGCTTTGCCAGTACCCAAAACCACTTTTATCAGAACTGGTGGTGAGCCGACCGACGTACACGCCACTGACCCAATCATCAGGGATGGTCAGTTCAACACTCGGTTCCCACTGGCATTCGCGCAACTGTTTTTCACCTCGCTCCGGGGTTTCACGCAGTTGTCCCTGCAACGAATGAATCGTTTGCATCAATCTTGCACCACGCCCTCCGTAATAGCCGGTGCGAAAGATCTCCAACTTGAATGGCATCGCGGGATTCGTTGAAACGCAAATCCCCAGTGAATCGCCAGCACGCACGCTCTGCCGAGTGCAAAAACCCTCAATCGCCGGACACCTCACACCATCAGCAGGCTCGGTGCGGACTCGGGTCAACTGCCAGTCAGTAGCACCCGGCAGTGCATTCTCACGAGTGATCCGGTTATCAGGCTTGCCATCGCTGCCAGGGGGCTGAGCAAAACTGTTTCCCGAGAGCCCAACCGCTCCCGACACGATCCCAGCAGTTACCCCAACTCCGGCTACCCCAACTCCCTTGAGCAGGTCACGCCGATTCGGATCATTGTTCATGGTTCATTTATCCAGTGAGCTCAAGGCTCGATTTAAATAACGACATCCCAAGGACAGCACACTCACTTCAATGACTGCAAGTATTTGACAACATCCATTAACTCATCTTCGCTGAGGACTCCCTCAAGACCCTCGGGCATGATGGAAACACTGCCCGGGGAAACGCTCTCGATCTCGGACTGAAGCAGACGAACCGATTTACCGTTGGCTTGCTGTAATTCAATAGCCTCATTGGATTCGGCAATCAGGATCCCCGAAAATGCCTGGCCATTGACTGTCAACACCTGATGGGTGGCGTAATCACGGACGATACTGGCGGACGGAAAGACAATGGATTCGAGCAAATCGTTTGCCGAGCGATTGGATCCGATCGTCGTCAAGTCGGGACCGACAGCATGTCCCAGTTTGCTAACACGATGGCAGGTGCTGCACTTTGCTTTTTCGCTGGCAAATAGATTTTTACCGCGACTTGCATCGCCACCACCCAGGCGGTCACGAAGCCCCTGCAGCCGCAACATTTTCTGTTGATGATACTGTTTCAATCGATCAAGAATCACGTTACCTCGAACAATTGATTCACGGGGAAACTTCTTGATGGCGTCAGAAAGTTCATGCTCTGGCAGTGAAAGCAGAGAAACCGATTTCTCGACAGCCTGTAAAAACTGATCTGCGGCGGGCTGCTGAACTGCTCGCTGAAAAGGACGAATCAGATCCCGCAACTGACCGGGTGACGCATCGACCAGCAGCGGCGCAATCAGCTGCAACTGCGTCTGCGTCAGTCGCGCGCTGCCAATGACCTGCGCCGCACGATCTGACTCTGTGGGCGAGACAGATTCGCGATAGAGTTCCACAAGTTGTTCAAGCACTTCTGTCTTGACAGCCCCCGAATGCAGGGCTGCGAGCGCATCCATACGCAAATCAATCGGCCGTTTACCATCCCCGGCAATGGTTTGAAGCCCCTGTTGCCACGCACCTTGAGGCCACCTGCCTGCCACATGGATGGCAGCTCGTGCAAGATCGACGTCCTCTGCTCGCATCAGTTCAGCAACTGGCATGACCCATCCTTCAGCAGGCTCGCTCCATTCCCCATCGACAAGGGCATTGAGGACAAGTAGCCGCTGGGACGGCGATCCGGCCGAGAGAGTCGCCGCGGCCAACTTTCCCACTGCATCTTGAACCAACAACCGGGAAAGCAAACGCTGGCTGCCAATTCCTGCCGTTGCCGAAGCCAGCGACTCACGCAAACGAGACGAAACTTCCTCACCCCATGCGGGGTGCCGAGTCGCTGCTTCAAGGGCGACACGCTGCAACGACTCGTCGTCAAAACCAAACATGGCTTCCATTGCCTCACTGCGTTCAAGTTCGACTCCATCAATTTGCGAAAGAGCCATCAGCAAACCCCGCCGCTGAACGGCCAGCAAACCTGCGTTTGGTTTTTCCGCGTGCTTCTTCATCGCCCCTCGAATCGCGTTGGCATCGCCAAGTTCAATCAGGGCATAAATGATGGCGTGTTCCTCGGAACGATCCAGCTCTTCGCGAGCGAGTGACCAAATGAGCGGCACAACTGCGGACCGATCACCAATCATTCCCAGCGAGGTTTGAGCCTGACGACGCACCGCGGGATCAGGGTCTTCCAGCAACGCTATTACCATTGCAACATCAACATTGGCTGCGCTGAAGGATAGCCCTCGACAGGCCAACTGCCTCAAACCGGGAACTGCATCCTTCAGAGCAGGCATCAAGGCGACTGTCGCGGATTCTGCAAGGTTTGAATCCTGAGCGAGACGGGCGAGGGCAAGGATCGCGTTGTGACGCACACGTTGATCAGCACGTTGAACTATCGACCTGAGCGTGGGCACCATTTCACCGCCACGCCCAACGGCTTCGTTTACCGCCCGCATACGTACTGCATGCCGCGTGTCGTTAAATCGCTTGACCAAATCAGCTGGCGACAGGGTATCCCAGACGATTTGCTGCCCACGGGGGTCTGGTTGCGTTGTCATGCCTTCACGACGAATCCGATAGATACCACCGAGCAACTCAGGCTTCGCGAACTGAGATGTTGGGCAGCCTCGATAAAACCAGCCGCCGGTGTCGACAACCAGCAAGCTGCCATCAGCATCTTCCAACACATCAGTGGGATGAAACTCGCGACTGGTCGAGGTCAGAAATTCATGCTGCGTCAGCTTGTAAGTCGAGCCATGTGGTTGCAACCCGAGACGCACAACCTTGCCACTGTTAAAGAACGTCACAAACAAGTCATCACCCCAGCGATGGTCCAGCACTCCGCTGCGGTAGCGTGTCATTCCGGAAACAGCGACATGCCCAAACCGATGCGCCGGGGTCAGCAGATCGCCACTGACCTTAAGCTCATTCAATACCCGCTGCCGATGTGGATAAGCCCCACCATGCAACCAATGCACCAGACAATCCTCGCGTGGCCGCGTGTACAGGATATTGACAGTCCCCAGCATGTCTCCTGTGTCAGTAAAATCGACTTCCACCGGATTATCCATTCCGCCGCCACAATGAATCCGCTTATCCGATCCATCAGGACGACAGGAAAAAATGTAGGATCCTTCGCGTTTACTGGTGACGTTCCCCTGACTGTCCTTGAACTCGTGACCGTGGTAACCATCAGTCCAATACAGCCGACCATCGGGGCCAAAGAAGCAACCGTGAACGCTGGCGGCATTTCCGCTGTAACCAAACTGACTGACGATCGCCTCCCGACGGTCAGCGACCCCGTCGTCATCAAGATCCGTCAAACGCCAAATATTGGGAGGCGAAGCAACGAAGAGCGATCCATCGTGCCAAACACCGCCCATGGGAAAAGTCATCTTGTCGGCAAAGATGCGATATGAATCGAAGCGGCCATCGCCATCCTCGTCAACGAGCTGCCGGATCGAATTTGGCAGGTGCTGTTCCAATTCTTCGTTCGACATGTTCACACCTGCGTTGTTGCAGACATAAAGGCGACCCCGGTCATCGAAGGCTGCCATAGTAGGGTGAGTCACCAAGGGTGGCCCAGCAGCCAATTCGACAGAGAACCCCTCGGGCAAATCGATGGGAGCGGCTGTAAACCCCTGCGGCAGCGGCGGTGGAGCTACCGCTTGCAATTGGGCAACCTCCTCATCAATGCCATCATGCAACCGCACCTGCGACTCTCCGCCGTTCCACAGGTCGTAACGGGCAACGGCATACTGCGAATAGAACGCTTCGAGTTCAGTTCGCAGTCGATCGCGGATGCCCGCCTGCGCTGGATCATCAACCAAATTGACGAACTCATCAGAATCCAATTCAAGGTCGTACAACTCATGTGGACCATTGGGGTGTCGATGAATGTACTTGTGCGTGGCAGTCCGAATGCATCGCAAGTTTTCAAACTCGTAAAAGATCGGTTTGTCTTTGCTCTCCGACCCTTGCGCAGGATTTTTCAACAACGAGGAAAAATCAGTCCCTGGCGACCTTGGTGAAACTGGCATTTGATTCGACAAGCCAAGGTGTCCGAGGACAGTTGGCATCAAGTCGTAATTGGCAATCATCTGATCTTCCCTGACCCCGGCTGCGATCACTCCAGGATGACGCCAAATCATTGGAATCTGCATCATCCCATCCCGCGCAGTCAGCGGCCGAGTATGATCGCCCATGCCAAAGTACCCCCCCTGTCCACCGACCCATCCCTGGTCCGCGACAAAGATCACAACCGTCTGCTCATCCAGACCCTGGGATTTCAATGTATCCAAGACCTTGCCCAACCCATCATCAACTCCGCTGACCTCCGTAGCAACGCGACGGATTGATGTCAGGTTATTGATGAAATCCCGATTATTGAACTGCCACGGATGCACTTTTGAACGTGGAAAAGAAACCAGCGGTTGGTCCGCATAGTAATCGGCGTGCCGGTTACGTCCCTCACGCAACAACAACCGCCCCAGTGCGTAAGGACCGTTGTAAGCCAGCATAAGAAAAAACGGTTCATCCTGATCGGCCCGGCTTTCGATAAAATCAACCGCGTGATCTGTCCAAAGATCAGTCAAGTACTTTGGTTCTTTTCGCACCACTCCATTTTCGATGACCGGCGCATCATAAAAAGTGCTGGTCCCACCATGCGGCATCGTGATCCAGTAATCATCAAAGCCTTCCTGTGGATGCAAATTGCCGCCCAGATGCCATTTTCCTACCAGACCACAGGCATAACCCTGATCCCTCAGGACTTCAGGCAAAGAAGTCAGTTCATCCAGAGTGCAACGAGCCGCTGGCCCAGTCTGCAAACGTCCTGCCGATAAAAATGAGTGCACACCATGCTGCGACGGGATCAACCCGGTAAGGCAAGTGGCACGCGTGGGTGAGCAAACGGGATTCGACGCAAACGCGCGAGTAAAAAGAACTCCCTCGCCTGCCAGCCGGTCAATGTTTGGTGTCCGGATTTCATCATTGCCGTAACACCCGAGAGTCCACGCGCCGTGGTTGTCGGTCATCACCAACACCACATTGGGTTGTGATGGCGACTTGGCCAATGACCATTGTGACGTCACCAACAGTCCAAGCAGAGCAACTGCGCCTGTGATAGAAACAAACTTTAACACCCGTTCAACTCCCACAATCAAACTTTGCGAAACAGTATTTTAAACAGTTTGATCTTCCCGAGCCGCGAAACACGCACTGGCGTTCCCCAATCGGGCGCCGCACGCGACGACACACTGGATCAGTGCCTACAAATACTACCCGGCCAGCGTGAGACATGCGACTTGCAACGAATTTCGTCGTCCATGAACTACATGACCCGAAATTCCTGACGGCTATCGACAAGATGCGTCCCAATCATCCAACGCACACACTGGTGCCACCCAGTGGAAACCTGCGAGGAACGGAGCCACAAGCATCAGCAAGTAACGGGACAAACGTGCAGGTGAACACAAAACACATGCCGAAGGCTTCGCGGATCCGAAATCAGGACCACCAACAGACAATCAGACGCTGAACCCAGAAACTATTTGGTTGCGTCCCACCACCATCGCTGAACCAGTTTCGGAGGGTTGCGACCTGGTCGGTTCAAAGAGGAAAGAGAAGGGTAATCGGCGATTTTCGACACCAATGTCTGCTGAGCATTCACGGAAACACCGCCGCTGGCCAGCAGAACGTGGTGAGTGCGTCTTCCCTTTCGCATGGAATGCATACGAGCAATTGACTGTACCTGACGTGGCGTGGTCATGTGAAACATCGAGGACGGACTGCTGCTAACCAACGACTCAAGCAATGCTTGCTGCCGTGTGGAGTTACCGAAACGATGGAGAAGTTCAGCCGCAGATGCAGTTCGATAAATCGACTCCAAAGCGCCGTAAATGGGATACTTGCCACGGATAGCATGCCAGTTATTGTTGAAATCGCGGACAAACTCTTCCGACCTCGGATCGCGAGTCACGTTGCCACGTTGGCCATTCGCCATGGCCCGCTCGTTTTGACCGCTCAGCCGAACCGGCGTGCCAGCTAATTCGAACACTGTCCGCTCCGCATCCGCCCGAACGGGCCGCGCCACCGACGTGAACCACAATCTCAGCAGCAGATCATTGGGGACCCCTTGGTCAAGATTAGCTTCGATCACATCAAAGTAATTGCGAGCGTTTTCGGGCATCGGCTCAAGCCCGAGGGCCAGTTGCTTCATGTGGCGATCAGCCTCGACCATCAGGTGACCAATCGGCGTGTCACCAGCCGTACCAAAGACTTCCACCCTTTGCATCCCCAAGGCGGATACGATCGCTTGATCGGCCTTTCCGATCGGAATCCGATCAGCCTGCACGTCCGCTGCGACCTTGGCGGCGTTTTGCAAACCCTGAGTCGTCGGATCGATGGTGCAGCCAAACGGCTGATTGTCCAATGCGGAAGCAAGACAAGCGAGAAAGAAATCAAAACGCAACGTCGTCAATCCCGACTCGCGATCAACATGCCAACCATCACGCAACTCAATCCCGCCAACTGGACCCGCAATGACGATATCGTCTTTATCGATGAACAGATACTGAATCCGTGATAAACCAGCCAATTGCATCATCGACTCACTGGCGATGGCTCCCCGCATGCGGTGCTCCGTCCAGGCATCAAGCAACCGCCGCAGCGAAACACAACGCATGGTAGCTGGCTGTCGCCACGACAACGGTTCACCGCGATCGACGAAGACCTCACCTAGCAGTGCTTTCAATTCTGTAACGCCATCATTGACCGGCAAGGTTTCACACTCCAAAACCGTTCCAGCCGTATCGACATAGACCCCCTGAGGATAAGGAGCCATTGTGCTGGGACCACCAAGCGCCTCCCAAGTATCAGGCACCACGGTGGTCTGAATCAGATCCATCAAAGACTGAAAATCAGCAAAACTGCCTCCCCCAGCTCCGGCGATAGCATCACCGCGGCTGTACGACGATTCGATCCCCCGCATCGTACCGTTCGCGGCGCTCGTCTCGCCCACACTTCCTTGAGCCGAAGCCACCTGACCAAGTACAAAATCTCGCTGGCTGACAGGCAATTGCAACCCCCTGTCCCTCACCGAGGCAAACTCGCCCGCGGCCAGATGCCCCCCAACCGCCGGACTCCCAACCGCCGGACCATCGACTCCCTGCCCCTGAGCTACTCCTTCAGTTAGGACAACCAGCCCGAAACCAAGAACAAGTACGAGAGCGATGCGAATGTGTCGGGACTGCGGCATGACGAATCCATTGATCAGAGACGAATATCAGAGACGAATATCAGAGACGAATATCAGAGACGAATATCAG
>JAPKCI010000118.1 GCA_028823035.1 Rubripirellula sp. | reverse complement strand
CCGTTCTCTGGTACCCGTTCTCTGGTACCCGTTCTCTGGTACCCGTTCTCTGGTAACACATACCAGACCTGAGTTGACAGATCGCAGCCGGTACTTTGCGGCAGCGTCACTCAGTCACCGCTTCTGTGTTGGCTTCCACAACGGGACTGTCATCTCGTTCATTTCCGACAAACGTCTCGTAGCAAGCCGTCGTAATTGCTCGACAAGTTCGGGTTGGTCGACACTGCAATCGGTCAATTCATCCGCTTCCTGCTCGATATTCATCAGCAACTCTCCCTGCCCCTGTGCCAACTCAGCTAAGGCTTCTTGCTGAAGCTTCGTCGCTCGGCCTTTCACACCAAGTCCCTGAATGGCTGCCGAGCGGTTCAAAAACAGTTTCCACTTGCCTTTTCTGATTGCCTGCAATTCTCCCATGCCATGCCAGTAAAGCAACTCGCGGTCGGGCAATTCTGTCTTCGTACCCAGTAACAGATCGCTCACATCGCGACCATCAACCTTCTGAGCTTTGGCAACTTTGGATTTCCAATCGATCCCAGCCATCTCACACAAAGTTGGCAACAGATCCATCGCGGTTACCAAAGCATGACTCTCAATCCCGGCAGGAATTCGATCGGGCCAACGCACGACACAGGGAACGCGAGTTCCTCCCTCAAGCGAACTCCACTTCATACCACGGAAAGGATAGGCTCTTGCCGCCTCTCCCGGTTGAGGTCCGTTATCTGAACAGAACAGAACAATCGTTTCCTGCGAGATTCCTGCTGTTTTCAACGTCTCCAGAATCTCACCGATACGATGATCGAGTTCCTCTACCACATCACCATAAGCACCAAACTTTGATTTACCCTTCCAATCAGGATGGGGCTCCACGGGGAAGTGCGGAGCGGTGTAGGGGA
The DNA here is from genome assembly GCA_028823035.1 of Rubripirellula sp. Taxonomy (GTDB): domain Bacteria; phylum Planctomycetota; class Planctomycetia; order Pirellulales; family Pirellulaceae; genus Rubripirellula. The sequence continues at coordinate 17,229 of JAPKCI010000118.1, read as the reverse complement.
GATAAAGAAAGAAGCGCTGATCCTTGTTTTGTTCAATGAATCGTATCGCTTCTGCTGTGAATTGCTGCGTCAGATTTCGATTGACAAACTTGTCTTCGAGGATCTCATCTCGACGCCACAATTTGGTGGTCTGGTTGTTACTTTTGTCGATGTAATACGCAGATTCGAATCCTTGTCGATGCGGGCGACAGGGAGGTTCACTGCCCAGATGCCACTTGCCCGAAATACCGGTTACATAGCCCGCTGACTGAAAAATTTCTGCCACCGTGACCACGTCTGGATGCATTCCTTCGCGCAACCCCATCTTGTACCCAATCACACCCTGCCGCCAACCTACCCGGGTGGGATAGCAACCAGACAGCAACGCCATGCGTGACGGAGTACAAACCGACGCGCCAGCATAATACTGGGTCAGCCGGATCCCATCGCGTGCCAGTTGATCCAACACTGACGTTCTGATTTTCGGATGCCCAAAACTACTCAAGTCGTTGTAACCCAGATCATCGACCATGATCAAAATCACGTTGGGTGAAACCTGCTTTTCACCCCGGCCATCCGCAGCCGGCAGAACGCCAGCAAGCGTCAGCAGACACATTAGAACTGCCGCACGCGGGACACAGCACTTCACAGTAAACGAAGTCATCCGACGCAGTATGCAATCATCCATTTCTGAGGATCTTTTACTAGATATACACGACTTGTTGGACTCACTGATGGCCAACGATCCAGGAACGCAACTTGTGCTTGCAGCTTGCTTCTTCCACATCTCACATGAACGGAAACAGTTGTTGCCAGTGATCATGACGACCCTGCGTATTCCCTGACAACTGGGTGTGTCGTCCTGCAGCCCCAAACATCAGACCAGGACTTCTTTCACCACACGTGCCGGCTCAACGCCTGTCAGACGCTGTTCAAGTCCCTGAAACTTGAATGTCAAACGATGGTGGTCAATGCCAAGCAGATGCAGGATCGTGGCATTCAAATCGCGGACATGAACGCCTCCCTGGGCGATGTTGTAGCAGTAATCATCGGTTTTTCCATACTCAATCCCCGGCTTCACCCCACCGCCAGCCATCCACATCGTAAAGCAACGCCCGTGGTGGTCACGCCCACTGTTCAGACCACCCTGACTGTAGGCTGTCCGTCCGAACTCACCTCCCCAAATCACAAGTGTTTCATCCAGCAAACCTCGCTGTTTGAGATCAGCCACCAAAGCAGCACTCGCTTGATCGGTATCACGACATTGATTGCCCAAGTGCGTGACCAGCGAATTGTGTTGATCCCAACCGCGGTGAAATAGTTGAATGCATCGAACATCACGTTCAATCATGCGGCGTGCCAAAAGGCAATTTGCAGCATACGTCCCTGGCTTGCGTGACTCGGGGCCATACATGTCGAACACTTTGTCCGACTCATCCGACATATCCGTCAAATCAGGGACGGACGTTTGCATCCGGTATGCCATTTCATATTGTGCAATCCGTGTTTCAATTTCCGGGTCCCCTGTAAGCTGGGCATGACGTTCATTCAACAGGGCCAGATCATCCAACTGGCCTCGCCGCATCTCGGCACTGATGCCTGCAGGGTTGGACAGATGCAAAACAGGGTTACTGCCAGGCCTTAGTCGCACACCCTGATGCTTGCTCGGCAAATATCCGCTGCCCCACAATCGGGAAAAAATAGGTTGGCCAGGATTCTTACCGGTTCCCTGACTGATCAGCACCATGTAGCCGGGTAGATTCTGATGTTCAGAACCCAAGCCATAGCTGAGCCAGGCACCAAGGGACGGATGCCCGATTTGCTGGTTTCCCGTATTGATGAATGTAATGCCGGGATCGTGATTGATTGCTTCGGTGTGCACCGCCTTCAAGACCGCCAGATCATCGACGACCTTGGCCGTGTGCGGCAACAGATCACTGACCCAGCGACCACATTCGCCGTGCTGCTGAAAGGGTTCAATCGGGGCATTGGTCAGGAATTGCTTCTGGCCAGCCGTCATCCCGGTGACTCGCTGCGTTCCCTTGACAGAATCTGGCAGTGGCTTGCCATGCATGGTCGTCAGATTGGGCTTGTAATCCCACATGTCAATGTGGCTTGGCCCACCTGACTGAAACAGATAGATCACCCGCTTTGCAGTGGGAGCATGATGTGGCAGGTCAGGCAACCCCACTTTACCTACCGGTTCCGCCGCTGCACTGTCCTGCCCCAAGAGGGTCGCCAATGCGGCAGCGCCCACGCCATTTCGGGCGTGGTTGAACAACTGGCGACGAGTGATCTCGCGATTGTATTGGTCAGTTGGATCGATGATGCTTACTCCCTCGTAATGACTTCATCAAGGTTCAAAATGATTGAAGCCACCAGGGTCCACGCGGCGACTGCAGGTGCCGCCGGATCCTGAGCGACCTGTGACAAACCCTCGGCAGCAATTGGATCTGCCTGATAGGTCGCAAGCGATCGTGCAAAACGCTCGGTCAGTACTTGACGTTCTTGCACCGTCGGAACTCGCGAGCTGGCCCGACGAAAAATAAAATCAATCCGATCCCGAACCGTCTCGCCACCTTCCGCGATCGCCAACCGCGCCAGTGATCGCGCCGCCGCAACATAACTGGGATCATTCAAAAGGACCAGAGCTTGCAGAGGTGTGTTGGTTCTCGAACGCGTGACCGCACAGACCTCGCGGCTCGGAGCATCAAAGGCGATCATGGACGGCGGGGGACTTGTACGTTTCCAGAACGTGTACATGCTGCGACGATGTTGACCGCTGGGATCACTCGGATAGAAAGCTTGCGCGCTAAAAGCATTCCCGTACCCGAAGTGACTGATCTCACGCCACAACCCATGAGGCTGACTGGGATAAACGCTGGGGCCACCCACTCGTCGATCCAACTGACCAGCAATCGCTAGTGCACTGTCTCGCAAGAACTCTGCCGAGAGCCGATATCTCGGTGCCCTGGCAAGTAATTCATTCCGTGGATCCAGTTCATACAATGCCCGTGTCGCAGTAGAAGATTGACGGTAGGTGGCGGACATCACGATCGTCTTGATCAATTGCTTGACGTTCCAGTCACTTTGCAGAAATTCAACCGCAAGCCAATCGAGCAATTCAGGATGCGTGGGATAAGCCCCCTGCGACCCAAAGTCGCCGGGAGTCGAAACCAGACCCTGCCCGAACAGCATTTGCCAGTAACGATTGACGGCAACACGAGCGGTCAATGGATGGTCTTCGCGAGTCAACCACGCCGCGAGCGTCAATCGATTGGGCCTGTCCGAATCAACCGGTTCGGCTTGATCCAAAAGATTTGCAATCTGCCACGGGCCGATCGTCATCGACCCTAATTCGCTGGCAGGCAACCAGCCACTGTCATCGAAATCGACATTCGCCCATCCCTGCTTTGCTTGGGGTGAACTGCCGCTGGAAACTTGCCAGAGCCGGCTGGAACCATACTCACGCCGGCCATCGACAACCAACGTCGCGAGTAACCCTGCGGGACCACCCTGATTGACCGCCTTGATCGCGATCACATTTCGCCCTTTTACAAGGTACTTTGCAACATCATATTGGGCCGGAGTCATCCATGACTCAGTGGTGCCCAGTTGCCGGCCATTCACAAAAGTGACACCAATGTTATCAGCGCTGACCCGCAGTTCAGCCTGCTTGGGCTTCGCTTGCAATTCAACGACCAAGCGGAAAAACCGCGGTTCGTTGTCCTGGTTCTGCTTGGCTGCGTTGGGGTTATCCCAAATCCATTTTGCTGATTGCCAAGGTCTGACCGTCTCACTTTCTGGCTCGACGATCTCTTGTGTTGGCGAGTCGATTTCAGGCAAAGCAAGCGTTGGCAAAACTTCCGGCACACCGGGTTCAACCGGCTGATTCTGATCCGGCTGGTCATACTCGCCACGGGTCAGAACATAGGTTTTCCGCGGACCCTTTTCTTTCATCACCATCACGGACGCTTGACCGGCCTCAAGATCCTTTTCAAGTACCACAATCTCGCGATTGATCGTTGAAACGTGGCGACTCATCAGTTGAGTCGTCTTGCCAAATTCCTTGTTAATCAGCTTCCACTGCTCGTCGGTGCGTGCTTCGACTGATACAGCAAGTGCCTTGGCAATATCTCCCTGCGCGTCCAAACGGTTTTCAGTTTCCCAAGCAATCCGCAACTTGATCAACTCGGGCGGATGCAACTGATAGCGTTTCAGAGTTTTGATGCGTTCGGCGATGTCCGACTGGAAAGCATCCTGACCTGTGAGCAACCCATCCATACGCTGAATGGGTGCAGTGTTTCCATTGGCAGCCCCCGACCCCGGTTCATGGGCTGTATCAAAAAACGAAAAGAACCGGTAATAATCCTGCTGAGTGATTGGATCGTATTTGTGACTATGACATTGCGCACAACGCATCGTCAGCCCCATGAAAACCGTCGATACAGTGTTGATTTTATCGGCGATGTAAATGACCCGGTACTCCTCAGGCAACGTTCCGCCCTCGTGAGTATTCATACTGTTGCGTAGAAAACCGGTGGCCAAACGCTGTCTGTCGGACGCGTTTGGCAATAAGTCTCCTGCCAACTGCTCGGTGAGGAATTGGTCGTAGGGCATGTTCTGATTGAACGCATCGATGACCCACTCACGCCATAGCCACATATCTCGATGATCATCAATCGAAAAACCGTTGGTGTCGGCATAACGCGCCGCATCGAACCACGGAACGGCGAGGCGTTCCCCAAAGTGCTGTGAGTCCAACAGTCGGTCAACCACCTGCTCATACGCATCACTGCGCTGATTTGAAACGAAAGCATCGACCTCCATGGGTGTCGGTGGCAATCCTGTCAAATCCAGTGATAGACGGCGGATCAGTTGCTCGCGGGTGGCCGCAGGACTGGGATTCAGTTTGCGTTCGTCCAGTTTGCGCAACACGAATGCGTCAATGGAATTCCTGACAAGCTTTGCCGATGTATTCTCTGGTACATCTGGTCGCGTCGGACGAACGTAAGACCAATGCATTTCGTGAGCCGCACCCTGACTGATCCACCGCCTGAGAACTGCGAGCTCGTCGGATTTGATCCCGTTGCCCGGTAACGGGGGTGGCATCTTCTCGTCAGGATCTTTTGAAATCAAACGCTGCCACGCAGCGTTGTCATGCAAGTCCATGTCACCAAAGGCATCAGCGATACCGTCAGCAACGTCAAGCCGCAATCCAGACTCCGCTTCATCTGGACCATGGCAATGGAAACAGTGCGCTGCCAGAATTGGCCGAACATCACGATTGAAATTCACTGATTCTGCGCCATTCGCCGAGCCATGTCCCATGGACAGACAAATCGTAATCATACAGATACGTACCATGATGTTCCCGTACAAAAACCTGACTACTAACATGATCAATCGACTACCCAACCCAAAAGAAACCAAACGATCGGCCACGGAACCTGCGATTGACCGTGGTGCACCCCAATAACAAAACAAGCCGAGACGGCCACGCATCGTGTCCTGAGGATACCTATTACGGCAATCGGCATTCTCAGAACCGGACTTCATTGACCAATCACACCTTGGGCAGAAAATGACTGAACCTCAGGCAGTCATTTGATGAACGAGTCCCGTAAAACGGGACACCTTCCACAACCAACAACACGATTCACCATCAGCCATTATGTCCTCCCATTCGGCGTGCGTCTTGTACCAACCGAGCAAAAATTTGTACGCAGACCGCAGCAGTCGTCTTTCTGAAACACCGATCATGGCAGAAACAGCCTGCGATCGGTAACCCAACATTCGATGCGAGCGTATTCCATACCAACACACTCCCAATCAACCCGAGATTGGACGAAAAAATCGAACACAATGAGCGTTCCCATCAAAACGCGTGTGAACATCGATTCGGACCAGCGGAACCCACCAGGATCAATAACTCGACACAGTGGATGTGAAGGACAGTGGATGTGAAGGACAGTGGATCCAAACCCGACGCCGCAGATAGGTATTGGCCATGCAACTTGTCACATGAACGCATGGGACTGGGGTATGGCAAATGCAACAAAACTCCCAAATGCGCGCCCGTAGTCGTCTAAAAATCGACCTGTGTACTTAGCCGAAAAGCGTTTCTTTTCAAATCGAGCATAAATAATGGTGTTCTGTTCGCACTCAGAGAAGCTTGGATGGGCATCGAGCATTTAAAGCTGCTAATCTAACGCGGCAGTGAGACAGAGCAATGATTTCGATTGATTCCCTAATTAAGAAAAGGAAGACCCTGACATGACTGTATTGACATCCACTTTACTGGGACAAGGCAACGATGCCGCAGCGGCAGCGGCAGCCGGCGGCTTCGGCCTATTCATGCTCATCTACTTTGCCTTGATCATCGTTTGGATCGTAGGTATGTGGAAGACGTTCGACAAAGCCGGTAAACCAGGTTGGGCCGCCATCGTTCCAATCTACAATATGATTGTAATGCTGGAAGTTGCGGGCAAGCCGCTCTGGTGGATACTCCTACTATTCATACCGCTTGTCAACTTTGTGATCGTGATCCTGATCTATCTGGAAGTTGCTGAACGCTTCGGCAAAGGTGGTGGATTCGCAGTTGGACTTATCTTTCTGCCATTCATCTTCTTCCCCATGCTTGGTTTTGGTGACGCGACTTACCAAGGGGCACCCGCTGCGGCAGCTTGAGGCCCATCCTGCTAGTTGGCTTAGTTAAGCAACCATCATCTTTCTGAGTCGAACAGCATTGGCTCCGACGATGGCGAATCAGATCAGTTCTCTGATCGGTTCGCCGTTTTCTTGTACAACGAACATCGGCCTTCCGCGGTGATCCAGATAGGTTTGATCCTGCGGAATTCCCATGTGGTGATAGATTGTTGCTGCCAGATCCCCCGGCGTTACAGGCCGATGCTTGATGTGCCCTCCATCCTTTTCAGTGGCTCCAATGATCTGACCGTGTCGCATGCCACCGCCAGCCAGGCACATCGACATGACTTGAGGCCAGTGGTTCCTGCCGTCGGTACTACCTTGCGTTCCCATCATCGGTGTCCGACCAAATTCGCCCATCGCAACCACAAGAACGTCGTCCAACAACCCCCGCTGCTCAAGGTCTGAAACGAGCGTGGTGATCAGGTGGTCAAACAGCGGTAACAAAGGTTTGAGACCTTTGGAAATCCCACCATAGGGTGGAATATTGTCACCGTGATTGTCCCAAGTGCCGGACGCAGTGTGATAGCTCAAATCGAGGGTGACAAACGAAACCCCCTGTTCAACCAGACGTCTGGCAAGCAGCGCCTGTTGGCACCACAAATGAGATCCGTACCGTTCGCGAATCGACTCAGGCTCTTTCGAGATATCGAAGGCTTTCTGCACCCGTCCACCCGTCAGCATGTCGACCGCCTGCCGGTGATAGGTGTCCATCGCATCCATGCTACCGGAGACGTCGAGTTCCCTTCGCATCTGGTCCAGTTCGCGAAGCAACCCCATCCGCTGACCGATTCGATCAAAATCAAGATTACGAGGCAAGCGGAACATCTGTGAAGACGATTGCTTGCCGGTATCTTTTCCGACCAGATCATAAATCGGCAACGTTGCTGCCTGATTGGCCATGAAGGGGTTGTACTGCTGTCCCAAATCACCCGCATAGGCAACATGGGAACGTGATTTTTGAAACGCGACGTAGGGTGGCACCCCTGGCTGGTTCGTTCCGCAGAATTTGGAAATCACTGACCCAATGGCGGGATAACGTTCGCCCTTGGGATTTGCCCGCGGCGCGGCCTGCCGATGCCCGGTCTGCATCACCTTGTTGGGCTCGTGATTACTCTTCTGGCAATCAACCGAACGGATCACCGTGAACTTATCCAGCATCGCCGCCTGCTTGGGCAAATGCTCACAGATGAATTCGCCTGGGATGGCGGTGGAAATCGGAGAAAACGGACCTCGATTCATCAGCGGTCGATCTGGCTTCATGTCCCAGGTGTCGATGTGGCTTGGGCCACCAGCCATCCATAGCAAGATCACAGATCGCTGCGATGAAATCGATTTGCCGGCGGCAGTCGCTTGCGATCTGACCTGCAACAAATCCGGCAGACTAAGCCCGGCGATCCCGGCCATTCCCGCCTTGACCATGTTCCTGCGGCCAACCAGACACAGGCCTTCTCGCTGCGTCCCCAGGAACGAACCAAAAGCGTGCTCAGAGTGTGAGTTTCCGCAGTATCGATGGTCCGGCATAACGAGTACCTCGTAGAAAACTGGAACAGCAGATCAGTTTAAAGAGAACATGAACCGCACGCCATCGAATTTGCCGCATGATTCCGCTGACCTTCCAAGTTTCCTGCTCAGAACCGATCCCAGGCGAGCGGTGTCAAGGTTCAACGACTTGTCTGCCGATAACCTGCCTGCCAGTAACCTGTCGATCAACCACCGAACTTTGTTTTCATGGGTGGATAACACATGATCCCCCAGTCCTCGTCCGCGCCCCTCTCAGCCCACACTCGTAAGAACGTCCGCAACAGGTGCTCCAGGATTTGCGAGCACCGCCGAATCGCTACCCGGTTATAGGAACTGCTGTACGTCGAGGCCCCATGAACAAGCTGACATCGCAACAGGTAGATGCGTTCGAAGAGCCGATCCAGAACCAGTGTCCAATTCTGCTCGACATACCATCCTTGCGCCTCGAGCCGGGTTCGCCTGACCCGTTTCGCCCGCTTGTCGGTCGGTTCCTGCCAGAAGAAACGACTCAGGTACTCATCGTCAAACAGGGTCAGCACCAATTTTTTGTGTTCCAAAAGTTGCTCTTGGATTAGATTCCTCTGATCCAACGTCAACATTCGATCCAGAAAATGCTGCCAACACTCGACATCAGATACAGGCTCCTGACGTTCACCATCCCATTGACCATACAGAGCATTGAACGCGGTCCAGAAGCTCAGCAGCACATGATCCAGCGCCAAGTCATCACTGCGGATTTCTTCGACCCTTTGCAACCAACTGCAAGCTCGATGAAATCGAATGTTGGTAGGATTCTGAGCATGCTCTGCATTAAGCCGATCCTTCTGCGGCTTCCAAAGCCGCCGCAGTTCACGAACAGTCAGGGTTGCATGGGTCACAAAAAGGTCTCCAAATGTCGGCAGTTCATCGAGACGGAAAATGCAATCGTACGATTTGAGCAACAAACCAAGTCTCAACCATCGAAGCTGGCTCGGAGCCGTTGTGCGGAAAACAGAATTGCTTCCTGCCCTTTCGCCACCCTATCGGCGAATCCTACGAATCCATGAAAAACGCCCTCCCAACGTCGCATCGCCACCTGATTGCCAGCAGCCTGCAATCGCTCTGCATAAACTTCGCCCTCATCCCGCAACGGATCGTATTGGGCTGTCAGCACCGTTGCCGAAGGCAACCCAGCAAGATTGACAGTCTTGCAAGGTGACGCCAACGGCGATTCTCCTGCCGAAGATTCTTCAAGATACAGATCCCAGAACATTTTCATGCCCAATGCGGTCAACAAGTATCCTTGGGCGTTCTCACGATACGATGCAGTCATCTGGCTGGCATCGGTCACCGGATAAATCAACAACTGATGGCACAGTGGCGGTGCATTCTCGTCACGGTTGCAGTTCGCGACAACGGCAGCCAAATTACCTCCCGCGCTATCTCCCCCCACTGCAATCCGTTCACCATCCACACCCAATTCATCGGCTGCCGATCGGACCCACCGAACGGCTGCCTGGCAGTCTTCCAGGCCACATGGAAAAGGATGCTCAGGTGCCAATCGGTAATCAACCGAAACCACCATGCACTGGGCTGCATTTGTCAGAGCCCGACAAATGGCATCGTGCGTCTCAAGGCTTCCCAAGACCCATCCACCACCGTGAAAATAAACGAGTACCGGAGGTGTTCCTTCAGTTTGCGGCCAGTAAAGACGAACAGGTACGTCACCATGGGGACCTGCAACGTTTCGGTCCTCCACTCTGGCCACTGGCTCTCGTTCACGATCCGGGAAACGCGATTCCATCGCTTCCCGCAACACATGAATATCGATCTCGTGTATCTCAGGCGCATCTTCAGGCGCGAGTATCGCCAACAAGTTGCGTGAATCTTCATCCAGTGGCATGATAAATTCCATGAATGGTTAGGCAAAATCAAAAACAGAAATCACGGTTTTACCTTGACTCGACGCTTGCGATTTCCGCAAACCTCGGCATCCTGCCGTCGCGGGCAAACCGGAACATCAAATGAGCGATTCAATCGGGTGACCTGATTCAATCAATTGCATCAACGGCCTCGGCACGCGCGTATCGAGACGCAATTCACCCACATCGAACATGCTGTGAAAAATCGTGGACAGCAGGTTTTCAATTTTCACAGGCTGAGAGTTTGGCTCGCCAGCAACTGCGTCCGATCGTCCTACCACGGGACCAAGGTTGAGTCCTCCGCCATACAGCAGCAGAGGCCCCAGTCGGCCCCAATGGTCCCGCCCTCCTTTGGCATTGATTTTCGGAGTCCGCCCCATCTCGCCACAGGTGACCAAAAGGATCTTGTCGCTCAAACCGCGAGCCTCAACATCTTCGATGAATGCTGAAACAGCGTGATCATAAGGCATGCCGACATACCGCATTCCTTCGCCCAAGGTTGCATTGTTCACATCGGCATGAAAATCCCAGACAAAATTCGTAGTCACCGTAACAAAGCGACTGCCATGCTCACACAGACGCCGCGCCAACAGCATCAACTTTCCCAGCGTCTGTCCGTGGTCGCGGTAGTTCTTGTGGTTGTTCCACTTTTTGTCAATTTTGTCGGGCGGCACCAACTTTGAAGTGTCATAACGGGCGACCAACGCCGGGTCTTCATGGGAGAGATCGAACGCCCGCGTCACTCCTCCAAGAATCACGTCGTAGGCCTGCCGGTTGAATTTATCCATCCCATCCATCGTCCCGGTGGAATCAAGATCACGCTTAAAAGCGTCGAGTGTTCGCAGAAGAGCCCGACGATCGTCTATTCGTGACTGGGGCAACTTCAACCGCATATTGTCCATCAACGCTCCTTTGCCGCTGGGAACAAAGGGAGCATAAGCCGATCCCATTTTCCCGGTGTCTGAAAAATCGCCGAATTGTTTGGTCACCGTTTGAGCTTCTTCATCAACCGCACGTGGCAACAGCACGGCATTCGATGGCATGCCTGTCGTTTCGTCGGTGATCCCAGAAATCCGCGAATAGAGCGAACCGACATTGGCGCCCAAGCTATGAGAACTGACGAGCGGCTTGATATTGTGATTTCCGTCACCCGGCTGAAAACTTCGAACCACCGTTGTCTTGTCGGCCAGTCGGGCCAACTTCTCAAGCGAGGCACCGTAAGTCAGTCCGGGTACAGATGTCTTGATCTCACCGTTGAAGCATCGGTACTCGGATGCCGCGGTCATTTTCGGATCAAAGGTTTCAGCCTGTGGCGGTCCCCCATGCATGAACAGAAAAACGACGGAACGGTCCCGCAGGATACGGCTTGATTCGGCGTCCGAACCTGCCTCCAGAATCCTCGGCAAAGACATGCCTCCAAGCATTCCTCCCAACCCCAGGCTGCCCACCTGAAGGAAACTGCGACGCTTGCAAGGGTCGTAAAAATCAATCATGTCTTTCCGCTCATTCATGCCACGGAGTAAATCGAACCCGCCGTAGGACCAACACCGATCCAAAGGTTTCTTGCGTTGCACGCCTCCACGCGGCCCTGCACCCGATCGCGAACCATGAGTTGATGGTCCACATGTAAATCCCCAGAACTGCATTCAATCGCAGCGATCCAACCAATCTTCACCCCCGATTGTAACTGAGGAAGGTTCGAGACTGGAGCCCGGCTCACGGTTTTAAGTAGGGGACAAGATCCGCCACCGCAGACGGAAACTCGGAAATCAGCAAATCTGACATTTTCGCAGCCCCCTTCTCATTGAAATGCGTGCGATCTCCCTCGGGACACAAATCTGCACTCCCGGCATCCCCAAGATCATTGAACAGGGCAACGCTACTGCGGTGCAGGTCAATCAAAGGTGTTCGGGTCTTCGCTGCAACCACACGAACCGCTTCAGCATAAGGTGTCAAAATGGAGTGGACCTTGCCATCCTTGAAGCGGCGCCGGGTCATCGGCGAAACGAGGACCGGCTTGGCCCCTACTGCCCGTGCATCAGCAATGTACCGTTCAAGGTTCTGACTGTACGTCGTTGCGGGATCGGTTTCCCTTTCCGGCCCCTTGCCAGGACAATCGTTGTGGCCGAATTGAATGAAAATGTAATCGGGTTGCTGCGTCAGACAACGATCCCAATAGCCCGCATCACGGAAGTTCTTTGAACTGGCACCTCCCTTGGCAAAATTGATCGTTTCAATATTTTCCCTGAAGCGTCCTGCAAAAGCCAATCCCCAACCGGCAGCATCAGTCACCGTCGAATCCCCCGCCAGCACGATGGTCAGGTCACGCCGATTTGCCAATACAAAGTCAACGATTAGCTTGGGGTCTTTCAAACTGTGAGGATGATGCCCAATTCCTGGCTTGTGAATGACCTCAATGGGTCCATTAAGTTTTGTATAGCGTTCTTGCAGAACCGCAGTGTTTTCGGAAACAGGCACCACCACATCGGCATCGCCCACCACATTGAGAACTGGAACACGAGCCGCCGCCAGTCGCCCAAGCCCATCGACAGGGTTCACCTTGGCTGTTAGCGCTTCAGCCTCTGTAAAACCGTAAGCGTTCAAGCAGGCTTGCCATGCTCCACCGCCACCTTTGCCATTTCCTTTGCCACCGGGCCAACTCTTGAAATCACAGACCGGCGCATCACCATAGATGCAACTGACTTTGCCTGGATTAGCCTTCGCCCAATTAAAGATAATCAGTCCACCCCGGCTCATTCCCTCCAACGCCGGTCTGGTATGAAACCCATGCTTCGTCGTCAGGTAATCATAAAAACGATCCCAAATTCCAACGGCCTCAGGCGAACCAAACAAGCCTCCCACATTGGTGTAGGCCACGTGGTAACCCTGATTGAGCAAGGCGATATCGGTCTGAGGCTGATGGCCGAAGAATCTGGCTCTCCAAATCCACGGCTTCCCTTCCGCAACGACACGAGGAGTCACCACAATGCAACCTCGCCCACCCTGTTCGAAATCGTAGCGAGGAAATGAATGAAACTCGGACACTTTCCCGGGGAAAGCATTCGCACCATCCGCCTGCGCCGCGAACAACACAAACCCAAGTGTGACCAGCGACAGGACCGACAATATTTTTTGTGAACACATTTTCGATTGGCTAACACTTCAGAAGAGGGAACGGCAACAGTGCATGCTGAAATCCTCGGCAGCGAACTGCTGGGTTATCACCGGCTCGATGGATTTCAGATTGAGGGATGGATTTTTCCGGTCAAGTTGCAACGGAAGGAAAGAAAGATATTGGCCTATCCCAACATCCGGTGCAAGTGAAACCGGCACGAGTGATGCGTCAACAGACTCGTTGATCGAGAACCTACCTGACAAAGGCAAGGACGCCGACCAGTAGATACATTTTCCAGGCTGAGCAGGTTGAAGTCCGATACAAAACGGCAAACTGATCTCGAAATTCCGCCCAGCCGACCGTTTTGTCGTAGAATTCCGGTTCATCCCAATGGAAATCCACCCCATGTCGAAAATCCACCTGACGTTTCTCTGCCTGCTGGCTGCCGCAAACTTTGCGACGGCGGATGACGGCGTGAACCGCATCATTGATTACGGTGACGACATCGCTCCGCTGCTTGCCCGGCATTGCCTCGAATGCCATGGTCCTGATCCTGAGCAGCGTCAAGCTGGATTACAACTGGATTCTCGGCGATCCGCTATCACAGAACTTGAAACGGGTGCCAAGGCAATCATCCCCGGTCATGCACCGGCAAGCGAATTGGTGAAACGAATCACATCCAAGGGCGACGACCGCATGCCGCCTGTTGATGACGCACCCTCGTTGTCCACGGATGAAATCAGTCTACTGACTCGGTGGATCGATCAGGGAGCAAAGTGGAGTTCCCATTGGGCATTCACGCCACCGATCGGGATGCAACCACCCGAAGTCCAGCAACACGATTGGATACGAAACCCGATTGACCAATTCATTCTGGCAAAACTCGAACAACAGTCACGTCGCCCGCTGGCCGAAGCGTCCCCACGCAAACTGATCCGCCGCGTCTACTTTGATCTCATTGGACTGCCCCCCTCACCTCAGGAAGTGACGGATTTCCTGGCGGACCGGCGTCCTGATGCATGGGAGCGTCTGATTGATCGGTTGCTCATGTCACCGCAATACGGTCAACGCTGGGGACGCCATTGGCTGGATGTCGCCAGGTACGGTGATTCCAATGGCGGAGATGAGAACCATGCCTACCCGTTGGCTTGGCGATACCGTGATTATGTCATCAGCTGTTTCAATGATGATCTGCCGTACGATGCATTCGTGCATGAACAACTTGCCGGTGACCTGCTCGATTCGCCTGTTACCAACGACGGCGTCGACAAGGCGGCAGAAGCATCGAAAAGTGATACAGCGAGTCACGATCCTCGAAAAAATGCAAGACTCACCGCTACTGGATTTCTTGCTTTGGGCACCAAGATTCTTGCAGAACAGGATGAAGTCAAAAAACAAGCCGATATCGTAGACGAACAAGTTGACACCGTCGGCAAAACGTTTCTTGCCCTCACGCTGGGGTGCGCTCGTTGCCATGACCACAAGTTTGACCCGATCCCCACTACCGATTACTACGCTCTGGCAGGAATTTTCCACAGCACAAAACTGGGCGACCAGCCAATCCAGACGGTCGCCAACCAACAGGCTCTTAACGCCCACGCAGAACAAATCGAACGGTTGACCCAAGACCGAGACCGTCTGCAATCGCGATTCGAAACGCAGATCAAAGAAGACCTCATCAGTCTTCAGGAACTTGAAGCCGAAACTTTCACGCGAGGAAATGTCGCAAGCCTGAGTGATGGCTATGGCGAAGGGATAGGCATCATATCGGACCGAGGGTCTCAACAAAACTTTGCGGAATACGACATCACAATCCCGGCGGACGGCCAGTACCTGATTCAATTGAGATACGCAGCTCAGGACGCCCGACCGGGAAGGTTACTGATCAATGGCGAGGTGGTGAAGGAAGACGCGATTTCCCAAACCACCGGTGGCTGGATGCCAGAGCATCAACGTTGGGTGTCAGAGGGCACCTTTGAATTGAACAAGGGCAACATCACGTTGCGACTCGAATCTGAACCACTGATGTCCCACATCGATAAAATCCGTCTGATCGATTCCTCGACCTCTGAGTTCGTGACAGAAAACCTGGCGAAACTCGATGACTTGAATTCAAGATTGACGAAACAAAAGCAAGAATCGCCTAAGCCTGACAAGGTCATGGCAGCCAGCGAAGGTGATTTCCAGAATGTCCGGATTCATATCCGGGGCAGCCATATGCAACTGGGCGACGAAGTTTTGCGTGGATTTCCGTCCGTGATCTCAACGTCACCGGATCAATCCGATGAGCGAATGCTGGATCCACATCCAATTCCACCGAAACAAAGTGGGCGGCGACAACTTGCCTATTGGATGACAGACACAGGCACCGGAGCGGGAGGGCAAACCGCCCGCGTGATCGTTAATCGATTGTGGCACTGGCACTTTGGCAGAGGCCTGGTTCGCACGCCGAACAACTTTGGCATGCAAGGTTCCCGACCAACACATCCCGACCTACTGGACTGGCTGGCGTTGGAACTGATCGAACATGACTGGTCGCTCAAGTTCCTGCATCGCTTGATCGTGACCTCGGCCAGCTATCAGCAGGAAACCAATCGGGAAGCAAACGCACTTTTTCAAGGCATGGCGAGACGCCGCATGGAAGCCGAAGCGATCCGGGACAGTTTGCTGATGCACGGGGAAAGTCTGTCACTTGACTTGGTGGGAATGCCCTTGGCAGTCAAATCCCAGGATCCCTCGCCATCTGACCTGCATGACAACGAAGCCGCCTATCGAAGTTTCCGCAGGCGTTCGGTCTACCTGCCAGTCGTTCGCTGCAACACCCACCGATTTCTGACACTGTACGATTTCCCGAATGCAGCGACGCCCGTCGGCAGTCGGGACAGTACCACGGTGCCAACACAGGCCTTGCTGTTGATGAATGATCCCATGGTCATGCAACAGGCCGAAAATCTGGCCCGTACGATTTTGAGCCAGACTGGCGCAGATCGCGCGGGGACTGGACCGGTGACAGAAAGTCAGCAGCGTATCGAAAGGCTGTACGAGCTTCTGTTCCAACGCCCAGCGACCGACAGTGAAACCGAAACCCTGCAAACTTTCCTGCGTGAATTCGAGACGACTTTTACAGCAGACAACCAAGCGGAACTGAAGGTTTGGGCTGCCATGATTCACACTTTGTTGTTATCCAGTGAGTTCATCCATGTGGATTGATCCGATGCGCAGTCGCCGTGAATTACTGAATCAGTTGTGCGTCGGGTTCGGTGGTCTTGCACTCACCAGCATGCTGGAACCAACCGGGCTTGTCGCAGCTGACAGCGATCCCGGTACGCTGGCCCGGATTCCCGCCAGAGCCAAACGGATCATTTTTCTGTTCATGCATGGTGGCCCATCCCATATCGATCTGTTTGACCCAAAACCGCAACTGGACAAGGACGACGGCAAGAAGTTGCCGTTCGATGGCTCGCGAGTCACGTTTGCAGATCGGGGCAACTTGATGCGGAGCCCGTGGAAGTTCCGGCCCTGCGGAAAATCGGGCATTCCAATGAGCGAACTGTGGCAGCACCTTCCAGAAGTAGCCGACGATCTGTGCATGATTCATTCCGTATGCGAAACCAATGTTGCGCACGGTGGTGCCTGCATGAAACTGCATACAGGCGATGAAGCACAGTTACGCCCCAGCATGGGATCGTGGGTCAGCTATGGTCTGGGCACGGCGAATGAGAACCTGCCAACGTTTCTGACCATTTGCCCGACGTCACTGCATGGCGGTGTCAACAATTTCGGCAGCGCGTTTCTACCTGCCCGACATGCTGGCGTTTCATTGGGAACACCCGGGTATCCCAATGCAGCCGCCAAGGATGCCAGTTTTGAATATCTGTCCAACCAACGGCTGACACTGGCCCAGCAGAAACTGCAACTCAAACTGCTGAGACAACTTCAGCAACAAGGTGGCTCATCCGGAGCCAGTGACCCCGGAGCCAGTGACCCCGGAGCCAGTGACCC
>JAPKCI010000117.1 GCA_028823035.1 Rubripirellula sp. | reverse complement strand
TCAGTTGACTCCAGACTCAGTTGACTCCAGACTCAGTTGACTCCAGACTCAGGCGGCTCCAGACTCAGGCGACTGACCGTTGATCGGCTGCATTGCGTACATGCATGGCGACAGACTGGCTCCCGAACGCAACAAAATCCGAGATCACAAAAACCGACTTTCACTTTACTCAATCTGCCATCTCAGACAGATTTCCACGAATCGTCAAATAGCACTACTGAAGAGAAATTTTCAATGACCGATCAATCCCATGACATGGACGATGCCAAACTGGAAACCGTGGCAGAGCGATCATCTGAAAGCGCAGCCATGATCCTCGTTTCCGTTCTTCAGGACGCAGGAATCCGAGCCGTTGCTACCGGTGGCTTCACCGCTGGTTTTCAGGCTGAGGCCCCTGGCGTGGTCAAAGTGCAAACCTTTGAATGTGACGCCGAGCAAGCAAGGCAGGTGATTTCAGAAATCAGAGAACTTCCCGCTGACGAAAACAGCGACCAGAGTGAGAGCAATGACGAGGCCGGTTAGTCTGCGGCAGACGACCAAGCCCGTCGCTCACCGCAAGTTTTTCGACCAGACCATCGTCAGTTTCCGGTCCAATAACGGTATGCCCGCATGGTCTGCCGAGCAGCTTCATGAGCGTCCGGATAAGGAAAGGCTTCCGCACACAAATAGCCCTGATAATCGATTTTCCGCAGCGCATCAATGATCGGGCCGTATTTCATGTGGCCCAGTCCGACCGGTCGGCGGTTGCTATCGACAAAGTGAATGTGTCCCACCCACTTTCCACCATGCAACAAGGCTTTGGCAATATCGGCCTCTTCGATATTCATATGGAACAAATCACAAAGCAAACGCACATTGTCGGTCGATAGTGACTCCAGCATACTGACACCCTCTTCAACCGTGCAACACTGCTGGGTTTCGTAGCGATTCAACGGCTCATAAATGAGCGGCACGTTGTACTGAGCGGCATGGGAACCACCATCTTCCAAGGCCTCGCAAAGGTAGCCTCTGGCAATATCTGAATCACCCGTCTGCCCACTCGGACCCTGCATCGAACCGATGATCGCAGCAGCACCAAACTGACCAGCGCAGTCAATGATACTGCGAACAAACGCCCTGGCTTCCTCTCGTTTACCGGCTTCGGGATCAGCCAACTGTAAGCGGTGCTTGACCCAACCTGCACCCGTACCCAGTGCCGCCAATTTCAGGTTGGCCGCTTCGAGCATTGCCCGCAGGGCCTCAGCATCAATGACCTCTGGTCCGGGCGCAAATATCTCGACCGCGTCGTAACCCAATTCACCAGCAAGGGCGATTGACTTTTCGAGCCCATCCCAGAGTACGAAGGGTCCGCCACGAGCTTCTTCTACAAGGCTGATAGTGATGCATGATTTCATGAATTCTCACAAGTCTGTGTATGGGGAAATTGATTGGGATGGTCAACTTGAATCAGAGGGGCAACTTGAATCAGATGGTCAACTTGAATCAGATGGTCAACTTGAATCAGAGGGGCAAGGTTCGAGCCAGCGCGTTCCCTCGATTGCACGCGGTGACGGTTCAGCAATTCGAAGCGACCGATCGATTGTCGTTCAGGATTGCTGCCAACCTGGATATCCTCACTTAGCCATCGTGGTTCTCGGGTCGCCCCTCGACGTACACCCAATTATGGATCGGCTTGAGGATCTCTTTCACTTCGGCAACCAGTCGCTCATCCATTGGTTCCTCGAGCCAATCACACCACTGCGATACGCGTTCGGGATTTGCCGAACCGGTCACGCAACTTGCAAAAGACTGATGAGCGACGGAATACTGCAAAGCCAACTTGGCAATGTCACTGCCTTGGTCTGAACAATGCTTGGCGGCTCGAGCAGCGACCTCACGAACCTCGGGAGTCGCTTTATGCCATTCCGGTAAAGATGCATTGGTCAGCAGTCGTGCCGAAAACGGTGCGGCGTTGATCAGACCCACATTTTTTTCACCGCAGGGCTCGATCAACGATAACGCCATGTCGTTCTGCAGGGTGTAGTGGTTGTAGGTGAGTACGACATCCAGATCTGCCCGCTGCAGCATCTCTGTGAAGATTTTCATAGGATAGCCACTGACCCCGATGAAGCGTACTTTTCCTTTTTCGACCTCTTTCCGGAGAGCCGGGATTGTCTCCTCGACAATTTGGTCGAGGTCAACAAATTCGATATCGTGACAAAAGACGATATCGAGATGCTCAACACGCATTCTTTCAAGAGATATATCAATACTCTCAGCAACACGTCGAGCGGTAAAATCAAAGTGCTGGGGAGCATAGCGTCCGAGTTTGGTGCTCAGTATGTAGGAATCACGAGGGATATCTGGCAGCACCTGCCCCAACATTACCTCACTCATGCCCCGACCATAGTAGGCAGCGGTATCGATGTAATTCATGCCGCGATCCAAGGCCACTTTCACACAACGCAATGCTTCGGCGACATCGATGCGACGAAACTCCGCACCGATGGAAGAGGCGCCAAACGAAAGCACGGAAAGATCGAGACCGGTTTGGGCCAGAGGGCGGGTTTCCATAGTCAATCAGAATCGAAAGCAAAAGAAAGGTTGAAGCAGGTAATGCGTGACAACGTCAGGACGGCCAAGCTTACCAAAAACCGTCGATCTTACACCCCGCCACGGCTTCCCTGCCCAGCCTTCTCTGATTGATCTGATTGTTCTCAATCCCGCTCAGCAACAATCAAACTGCGACAATCACAGCCAGACTGCCGGTTTGTGAAAGTCATGGGGAAATCAGCTATGATAGCCAGAGCTTTTCGATGGTGCCGGCATTCCCTATTGAGCACCTTCGAAAACCCAAGGCCCGCCCGATCAAGATTCTCTCTCACCATCGTCAGGGCAGGATTCACTTTACGCTGTCAAGAACCCAACGACAAAGCACCGGCGTTCGGCACATAATCAGTGGCGGACTTGGTTAGACGTGACTTGGTTAGACGTGACTTGGTTTTGCCAAACAGTCAACTGCGTTGCAGACTTGACCGGTCAGGCAACAAGACCCGTGCTACAATCGTTGATTCCTTTCCAATGCGACATTTCGCTCCTAACGCGATCCTACAACAAGGCTGCACCATGCCGACCACCACTCATTGGCAGGCAATCGCTCTTTTTCTGGTTCTCTGCACCACAAGCTACACATCAGGACTGCGTGCCGATACGCAGCAGGATGCCGCGACTCTGCTGCAAGAATCTGGTTTTTCTGGCGGTTTCATCGTTGAACTTGGCAGTCAGACGGGTGAATTAGCCAAGGCTCTGCGGCAGTCCGATTCCACCCAAGTTCATGGGCTTGTTCGTCAGCCTGACCAATTGGCAGCGATTCGCAAGAGCGTCCGCGAGTCCGGTCAGTACGGCGACATTGCATTCGAAAGGTTTTCAGGCAGCGTCCTTCCTTACACAGACAATTTGGTCAACCTGTTCGTGGCCGAAGACCTCGGGGAAGTACCACTACACGAGGTACTACGGGTTCTGGTTCCCAATGGGGTTGCACTGATCAAGTCGGGTGACAATTGGGAAAAGACAATCAAGCCACGCCCTGACAATATCGATGAATGGTCGCACTACCTGCATGACGCGACGGGCAACTCAGTGGCCCATGATGAGGTCGTCGCACCGCCCAGACACCTGCAATGGGTTGGCAGTCCCCGCTGGTCACGACACCACGACCGCATGGCCAGCATGAGTGCCTTGGTATCTACCGGTGGGCGGATGTTCTACATCATGGATGAGGGCAGCCGCATCTCGATTCAACTGCCACCGAAATGGAAGCTGATCGCGCGAGACGCCTTCAATGGTTCGATCCTCTGGAAACGTGATATTGAGAACTGGCAAACTCACTTGTGGCCCCTCAAGAGTGGTCCAACACAACTTTCACGCCGACTGGTATCGTCGGACGACACTGTATTTGCCACTTTGGGTTACAACGCGCCAGTCTCAGCAATTGATGCCGCTACGGGAAAAACACTCTTTGTTTATGAGGGAAGTGCTGCGACGGAAGAAATCATCCACACCAATGGAATGCTGTTTCTGGTTGTTCGAAAGGGAGAAGCCGAACTTCAGAATTACACTCCGCTCAACGGACGTGTCGGGGACCAGGCAAAAGTTCGCTCATTGTTCTGGAATGAGGAACCCCGCATCGTGATGGCATTTGATGCAAAGTCCGGTAAACAGTTATGGGCCAAAGCCACCCGCATTTCGCCACTCACGCTTGCTGCCGACGACTCGCAACTGTACTTCCATGACGGAGAGCGAGTGGTCGCCGTGAATCAAAGAAGTGGTGAGTCAACCTGGGAAACCGAGGGACTGACGCGTCGCCAATCATTCACATTCAACTTCGGCCCCCGATTGGTCGTGAACAAGGATGTTGTTTTATACGCAGGAGGCGATGGAAACATATCGAGTTTTGACTCCAAGAGCGGCGAAAAACTGTGGGGTTCCAGTTTCCCCAACAGCGGCTACCAGTCGCCTCAGGACTTGATGGTCGTCAACGGGCTGGTATGGCTGGCGCCGCTGACATCTGGCAAAGACTCAGGGGTCTACACCGGGCGAGATCCACGAACTGGCAAGGTAGAAAAGGAATTTGCACCTGACGTTGAAACCTACTGGTTCCACCACCGCTGCTACATTGCCAAAGCGACTGACAAGTTTCTGATGCCTTCGCGTACCGGAATCGAATTCGTCGACCCCAACACAGAGCACTGGGACATCAACCACTGGGTTCGCGGCGGTTGCCTTTACGGAGTGATGCCCTGCAATGGGTTGACTTACGCACCACCTCACAACTGTGCGTGTTATCCCGAAGCCAAATTGTTTGGTTTTAATTCTCTTGCTGCACCATCCCCAACGCGTCCCGTTCCTACCACGGTCCCCGAACAGGGCCGATTGGAAGCGGGTCCGGCGCACAGTCAACCACTGGCCGCGACCAGCGACACCCAAGCCGACCAGGATTGGCCTACGTACCGCCACGATATGAACCGAAGCGGCACGATGGGATTACCAGTCAGCGGCAAAATCAAAACAAAATGGACTACCAAATTGGGCGGACGATTGACCGCTCCAGTGATTGCTGGCGGTACCGTATACGTCGCCCAAATTGATGAGCACACGCTCGTCGCGCTCAACCACGCAAATGGCAGTGAACGTTGGAGTTACACGATCGGTGCCAGAATTGATTCTCCACCAACAATCCACCGTGGACGCGTGGTCTTTGGCGGGACAGACGGTTGGGTTTATTGCCTGACAGCGGACGGTCAACTGGCGTGGCGTTATCGCGCTGCCCCCATGGATCGACGGACGATGGCCTTTGAACAACTCGAATCCCTGTGGCCGGTTCACGGCAGCGTGCTGATTCACAATGACACCGTGTACTGCGTTGCAGGTCGCTCAATCTTTCTCGACGGTGGCCTTCGTATGCTGCGGCTTGATCTGGCCACAGGTGAAAAACTGTCTGAAACACTGATGGATGAAATCAATCCGGAAACGGGTAACAACATTCAGGAGAAGGTTCAGGTGCTGCAAATGCCAGTTGGCCTGCCCGATATTCTGTCGACTGACGGCAAGCACATCTTCATGAAATCACAGAAGTTCGACATGGAGGGGAATCGCCTCGAAATCGGCCCCAACTCAGGCGACTTCGCTGGCCAGGCATCAAAGCAAAAGGGTGAAGATGCACACATTTTTGCTCCCATGGGTTTTTTGGATGAAACCTGGTTCCATCGCTCGTATTGGGTTCTCGGTCAGAGCTTCGCCGGTGGACATGGTGGCTATTATCAAGCTGGACGCTTCGCTCCCTCAGGACGTTTGCTGGTCAATGGCAATGGCTATGTGTTTGGATACGGTCGCAAACCTGAATACCTGCGTTGGACAACCACACTGGAACACCAGTTGTTCGCCGCCGAACCCAATCCACCGGAAATCCCCGAGAATTTCGGCAAGAAACAGGCCACACCAACGGGCACGTACACCCAATTCCAGAATTCGCCCACACTCAATCCGGCAAACCAACCCATCACAGTGGAAGCATGGGTCACATCAACCCGCCCCCAGGGTGTGATCATTGCACGAGGCGGCCCTGCTGCTGGATTCGCCCTATCGCTGAAAAATGGTCGCCCCGCCTTCCACCTGCGGACAGGCGACGAATTAACAACGATCACTGCCAACAAACGGATTGTCGGTGGCTGGCACCACGTAGTCGGTGTCCTCGACAAAGACAAATCCATGAAAATTTATGTGGATGGGGATTTGTCCGCCGAGGGAACGGCATCGGGCTTGATCAACACCGAGCCATTGCAACCCATGGAGATCGGTACAGACGGCGTGTCAGCTGTCGGCAACTACAAGGTCAGTCAGTTCACAGGAATCATTGACGAAGTAAGACTGTATTTTCTGGCAGCTACCGCTGAACAAATTGCCAAACGATTCAAAGATGGCTCAGAGATTTCCAGCAATGCAGCATTGGCAGTCAGCTTCGATGACGGATCTGCTCGTGACCTGGGACTGAACCGCAATGATGGAACTGTTGAAGGTGGCAAACTCGTTGAGGGAAAAGTCGGCATGGCATTTCAATATTCAGCGAATAAAAAAGGAGGCAAAAGCAATGCTCTCGGCAACAGTCTGGTTGACCCCAAGTGGACAGAGGATGTGCCGATCTATGTACGATCCATGTTGCTTTCAGGTACCAGGTTGTTCATTGCAGGTCCACCAGACATCATTGACGAAGAATCAACGTTTCAGAAACTCACCGAGAACGACGAGGAGGTTCAGAAACTGTTAGCCGAACAGGATCGAGTGCTCAATGGAACCGACGGTGCCCTTCTGCTCTCAGTCAACATTGATTCAGGTAAGATCGAGGACCGAGTGGAACTTGAAGTCCTGCCTGCATGGGACTCGCTCGCTGGTGCTGAGGGAAAATTATTCCTCTCGACACTGGATGGCTCTGTTATCTGCTTCGCAAGCGAGTCTGATTGATCCGATGACTCAGGGCTATCATCTCCACCGCTGCTTTTCAACGATGAAGGTTTTCATCGCTGTTGTCCTGTGCCTGCTGATCAACTCATCGTCCGTTGCCTGTAACATCCCCGTGTTCCGATACGCGTTGGAACGATGGCAGCCCGACAGTTGTGAATTGATCGTCTTTCACAAAGGGCCACTGAGTCATGACCAGCAGCAGTTACTGCAGGAACTCGACGGCCAACTGACGAAGCGTGAGGACTCTTCCAGCACCTCGCTGACCCTGAGTGATCTATCCGCACCCACCCCCACGCACGCTTCCCTGTGGCAATCGATCACGTCAACGACAAAGCAGGTTGCTGCGACACCTTACTTGGTGGTCAGGATGAAACTTGGCAAAGGCCGCACCATCAATGGATGGCATGGCAGTCTGTCAGATGCAGTCAAGACTGGCATCATGGACTCACCCGCAAGACGTGAACTGGCCAGAAGACTGCTGGCAGGACATTCAGTCGTCTGGCTGATGATTCGACCTGGGAAAGAAGCCAGGCTGGCGCCTGAAGTCAGAGAACTCAATACAGGTACGCGAAAATCTCTAGCCGTTAACTTTCCATTGCTGTCACAAGAACTTACGTTACCCGAAGGTATTGGGTTGCCCGGCTCTGAGTTGCACTCCGAAATTCCCTTGCTGCTGAAGTTCAGCCTGCTGGAAATTGAACGTGATGATCCGCGGGAAGCGTTTTTGGTTAATTTATTTTCACAGATACAACCCGAAGCGTCCGAGCAGGGCGAAGCCTTGATCGTACCGGTCTTTGGCCGTGGCCGCGCTCTGGAGGTCATCCCCGCCTCCTCACTTACCAGTCAACTGACGAAAGACCTGACGGTCTTTCTTAGTGGCGCATGCTCGTGCCAGGTCAAGGAACAAAACCCGGGCTTTGACTTGCTGATGTCCGTCGACTGGGAGAGTGAACTGTTTGGCGAAGGAATCGCCCCACCGCGTGTGCGTTCAACCCGTGATCGACTCAACAAACAGCCGGAACTGCTGTCCATTCCGCCTGGAAAATAAACACCCCCATCGATTTACCAAACAGTAGGTAACACATGAACAAAATGCTCGTGGTAATGCTGGGATCGATCCTGATGATCGGCGGCATGATCTGGATGCTGCAGAGTGACTCGAACAAACGTGGAACGTCACTGTCAGTTAATGGAACTGAGGACGAACAGGGTCAGCCCCTGATGTTTTTCTGTGCTGCCAGCAATCGTGCCGTCATGGAACAGATTGTCGCGGATTACACCGCAGAATACGGTCGTGAGATCGAACTACAGTACGGTGGATCACAAACACTGTTGTCGCAACTGGAAGTCACCGGTGCGGGTGACCTTTATCTGCCGGCCGACGACAGTTACCTGAAGATCGCAAAAGACAAGAACCTTGTCTCAGAGATGCTACCCATCGCAAAAATGGAGGTCGTCGTTGCGGTGCAAAAAGGGAACCCAAAATCGATTCAAACTCTGGATGACCTGTTTCGCAAAGACGTCAAACTGGTGCAGGCCAATCCCGATGCGACTGCCGTAGGAAAAGTAACCCGTCGCATCTTGAAAGAAACAGGGCAATGGGATGCTCTCGATAAGAGCACCACCGCTTATCGCACAACAGTCACCGAAGCTGCCAATGATCTGCTGGTAGGTGCTGCGGATGCGGCCATCGTGTACGACGCTGTCCTGCACACCTATCCCGATCTGGAATACGTCACTCTGCCCGAGTTTGCGTCTGGGACATCACAGGTTGCTCTGGGAGTCACTCAACAAACACGCCAACCTCGCGCAGCTTTGCACTTTGCCCGCTTCGTGACCGCTCGCGACCGCGGTCTGGTCAACTATGCCAAACATGGTTTTCAGGTTGAGAAAGGCGATGTCTGGTCAGAAACACCTGAACTCAGTTTATTTGCAGGCTCCATGCTTCGACCAGCAATCGAAGACACAGTCAAGGAGTTTGAGCAACGTGAGGGAGTTCGCGTGAACACCGTCTACAACGGCTGCGGCATCCTTGTTGCTCAAATGAAGGCGGGACAGGTTCCTGATGCCTACTTTGCCTGCGACACAGAATTCATGGAACAAGTCCCCGATCTCTTTCCAGAGCCCACGGATGTTTCGCAGAACGAGTTGGTCATCATCGTCAAGAAAGGCAACCCACAGCAAATTGCCGGGCTACGAGACTTGACCAAAAAAGGCTTGCGAGTCGGTATCGGTCATGAGAAACAGTGTGCCATGGGCTGGGTCACGCAGAACACGTTTCGCGAAGGTGGAGTGCAAACCGAAGTCATGGAAAATGTCACGGTCCAGACCCCCACTGGCGACATGCTGGTCAATCAGATGCGGGCCGGATCACTTGATGCTGCCGTCGTTTATCTCAGCAATACTGCCGGTTCCGGTGACATTCTGGATGCGGTGCGAATCCAGGGACTGGAATGCAGCGTGGCCACACAACCGTATGCAATCACACCCGCATCACCGAACGCGTTGACTGCCAGCCGACTCTTCGAGCAGATCTGCTCAGCCGAGTCCCAGGACAGTTTCACCGCGGAAGGTTTTCGCTGGAAAGTCGACATGGAGTCCAGTGACGTCGATGACTGAACACGCACTCAACCGAACGAGCGAAGTAAAAGCACACCGAACGCGACGCCGTTCTGATGTCCCCTTCTTTCTTGTGATGAGCGGGATTTCCTCCTGCTTCATTCTGCTGATCGTATTGCTGCTGGCAGCCGACCTGATGTTCACCTCTTTAGAGGACTTCAGGGCAGCTGTCATGAAACCTGAAATTCAAGCCGCGTTCAAGCTGACCATTATTTCCTGCACGGTAGCCGCCTTGCTATCCATTTGGGTTGCCACACCACTGGGCTATCTGCTGGCACGGTATCGCTTCCCCGGGCGTCTGCTGATCGATACCATAGTCGATATTCCGATTGTCTTGCCGCCACTGGTACTGGGGCTCAGTTTGCTGATTCTGTTCCATCTCCCGATTGGGGGTTGGGAACTGGAAGCATGGCTTCGCGACGACGTCGGTTTCCCCGTGACCTATCGCTGGCCCGCTGTGATTCTTGCCCAGTTCAGCGTTTCATGTGCCTTTGCGGTGCGTACGATGCGGGTGACGTTTGATCAGATCAACCCTCGCGCAGAAGATGTGGCTCGAACCCTCGGATGCTCTCGAGGTCAGGCGTTTCTGAAAATCGCGTTACCACAGTCCTGGCGCGGCATGATCGCTGCTACCACCATTGCATGGGCCAGGGCCTTGGGAGAATTCGGACCCATTCTGGTCTTCGCTGGTGCAACGCGAATGAGAACCGAGGTACTTTCGACAACCGTCTTTCTCGAACTCTCGATTGGTCAACTCAATGCCGCTGTCGCTGTATCTCTGTTGATGGTGGTCATGGCCGTCATCGTACTGGTGTTACTGCGGGTGCTGGGGACCGGATTGACCTCATGATCGAATTCAAGCAAGTCTGCATCCGTGCGGGTGATTTTCATTTGGACAAAATTTCCTTTGATGTAGGCAGTGGACAATACGCGGTCCTGATGGGCCGGACCGGTCGCGGAAAAACGACCATCCTCGAATCCCTGTGTGGACTCCGTCGCGTGCAGAGCGGGAAGATCATGGTCCGGGGGATGGACGTTACCCATTGGCCCCCCGCTGATCGGGAAATTGGATACGTGCCGCAGGATCTGGCCCTGTTCCCCACCTTCACGGTCGCGGAACATTTGCAGTTCGCTCTGAAGCTGCGCCGCTTCCACAAAACCCAGATCAAACATCGGGTTGAGGAGTTGGCTGAAATGCTGGGGATCACCCATCTGCTACAGCGCCACATTGACGGCCTTAGCGGAGGTGAATCGCAACGGGTTGCTTTGGGGCGGGCACTCTCGTTTCGACCCACGGTGCTGTTGCTTGACGAACCGCTTAGCGCACTGGATGCAGAAACTCGTGAAGAGATACAGGCTTTGCTGCGCACACTGACCGACACCACCGGTGTAACCACACTTCACATTACACACAATGCAGCAGAAGCTGCCGCCCTGGCAGACCGGTGCTTTCACATCAGAGACGGTCAGGTCATCGAAGAACCGAAGCCGGCAGCCGACGAGCGTTCGTCAGCCTGATTTTCGACTTGGGCTATTACTTTGACTCGGGCTGTTTCGCAGCGTCTTGCTTCTGGGCAGCTGCTTTCTCAGCCGCCTGTTTTTCAGCCGCGGCTTTCTTTTCCGCTGCCATTTTCTCTGCAGCTTTCTTTTCCGCAGCTTTCTTTTCCGCTGCCATTTTCTCTGCAACTTTCTTTTCCGCTACCTTTTTCTCTGCAACTTTCTTTTCCGCTACCTTTTTCTCTGCGGCTGCTTTTTCCTGTTTGGCTTTTTCCGCTTCCAGTTCCTCCTTGGTTGGATGGACAGGGAACTCACCGGTAGCCAAACCGCGATCAACTAACCAGACATTTCTGAACCGAACAGGGTCCCCATGATCTTGGAAACGTATCGGCAGTAAAGTCGGTTCTTCCTGCTTGCCGGCTCCCGTCTTGTTCGGCAGATCGACATTGTCTTGAACTTTGACACCGTTGACCCAGGAGGTGATATGAGCATTGCGTACCTTTGAGCCATCGGCTGCCCACCTTGGTGCCGTAAATTGCACGTCGTAGGTTTGCCAACTGAGAGGCGGAAACGCCATATTCACGTCTGGAGCCTTGAATGTATAAAGTGATCCCAAGCCGTTGTAGAGTCGATCAAGGCCGAATGAATCGAGGACCTGACACTCATAGCGACTTTGCAAATAGAGGCCACTGTTCCCCCGACTCTGCCCCTGAGCTTTTGGCATGTACGGGACACAAAATTCAACATGTAAATTGAAATCCTGGAACATCGGTTTGAGGTCAGCACCCTGCATCAGTAAGCCGTCCTTGGTCATCTGAGCTTTGGTGAATTGGTCGACGTTGCTTCCATCAAACAGAACGACAGAGTCCTTGGGTGGAAGTGCTCCCATGGTTGGACTTTTTCGATGCAAGCGGTTGAGCTTTCCGATTTTGTTGCCTTTTCGATCAACCAACAGGCAGTACTCTTTCTCCACAATCAGGACCCAGGGGCCGCCCGAGAGAACCACAAAGTCGTCCGATCGCTGACCGATCATTCGAAAAGCCTCTGGCTTGTGCTTGTCCTGCCCCGGCAGACCGCCCAGAAACGACTGAGCATCGAAGGCCCCGTCTCCGAGTGCCCTCAATTGCAGACCAAGCTGTTCTTTCTTTCCTTCCTCAGGGGTGATCTCGCCGACAAATTCACCCATCAAGGCGAAATCAGGATCACCTTTTGGCGGCTCAGCAAAAGCTGGTCCCTTTCCGTTATCAGCCGCGATCAGGGAATGGGTGCAAGCCAAAGCCAGCACGACGGGGGCAAGCAGGATGGGGAGCGTTCGCATGTTGGTAGGAATCGTCATAAGGAGGGTTCAGAACGGTACAAACAACACGATTACTGTAGTTCAACCACTGACGGATGCCAGCAGTCGACGACCCCGAACCGAAAAACTGTCCCGACCGGAGGCGGAAAAAGTGGTACGTTCGCTTCGATCACCGCGGTTTTTTCCCGTTATGATGGACTCAGAGCAGCAGGCAACTGGGCTTTGATCCTAATCACCCGCCACACTTCCTCAGGTTCCTCACGATGCAGCGACTGTATTTCCATCCGGCAGCACTCTTGATGATTTTGGTAATCACCACTTGGTCCCACGCAGCCGATCAGCCTCCGAATATCGTTTTCATCTTCACAGATGATCACTGCGAACAAGCGCTCAGTGCCTATGATCCATCCCGTATCACAACACCCAACCTCGACCGCATCGCCAACGAGGGCATGCGATTCGACCGATGCTATGTGACCAATTCAATCTGTGGTCCCAGTCGGGCGGTCATACAGACAGGCAAGTACAGTCACCTGAACGGCTTCATTCGCAATGGCAACCGTTTTAACGGAGACCAGCAGACGTTTCCCAAACTTCTGCAAGCCAACGGATACCAGACAGCCGTGGTTGGCAAGTGGCACCTCGCTTCGACTCCACAGGGCTACGACTACTACGATGTACTGAAGGGTCAGGGCCCCTATTACAACCCCCCCATGATAACGGCCGGGGAAGACGGCCAACCGATAACTCGCAAACACACCGGATACACAACGGAAATCATCACAGACAAGTTACTGAACTGGATGACGGAGAAGCGTGAACCCAACAAACCGTTCATGGTGATGTACCAGCATAAGGCGCCTCACCGAAACTGGATGCCTGCTCCCAAATATCTGAACTGGCTCGATGATGTAACGCTTCCTGAACCGGAGACAATGTACGACGATTACTCCGGTAGAACGCAAGCTGCTGGACGGCAAACCATGACCATGCGGCAGCACCTGAATCCAAGGGACTTGAAACTGCAGGGTCATGGCACCATGACACCCGAACAGATCAAAGTCTGGGACGCTGCTTACGGACCAAAGAACGAGGCGTTCAAGAAAGCCGAGCCCAACATGAGCGAGAAGGAACTCCTGCAATGGAAGTATCAACGATACGCAAAGGACTACTTGCGGTGCGTCAAGAGTGTTGATGATGGCGTCGGTCAGGTCCTCGACTATCTGGACTCGGCGGGCCTTACTGACAACACGATTGTCATCTACTCATCGGATCAGGGATGGTACCTCGGTGAACATGGCTGGTTTGACAAACGCTGGATGTATGAAGAGTCACTCAAGACACCCCTACTGGTCCGTTGGCCCGGACATATCAAAGCGGGCAGCACGAATGATGACATCGTGTCGAATCTTGATTTCGCCGAAACCTTTCTCGACGTTGCCGGTGTTGAGATTCCGTCCGACATGCAGGGCGAAAGTCTTGTCCCACTACTCGAGGGGCACACTCCCGATGACTGGCGAACATCATTTTACTACCAATACTACGAAAATCCCGGTGGACATAACGTGGCTCGCCACTACGGCGTGACCAATGGTCAGCACAAACTGATCCATTTCTATGCGTTGGAAGGTAAAAAAATCGACGACTGGGAATTATTCGATCTCAATCAGGATCCCAACGAACTGCGCAGCGTTTTCAATGATCCAGCATACGCGCAAGTCCAGCAACACATGAAATCTGAGTTGAATCGTTTACGAGAATTGTACGCAGTCGCACCAGATGACGATCCAGGCACTGCTAAGCGAAAACCGCTCAGGAAACAAAAGCTCAAATAGCGACTAAACGTTACAGCAGCGTTCTTCATTGGCCGTGTCTTGATTTTCAAAATCAACGAGTTGGCATACCATCAGACTCGCTGGCTGTTTTAGTGACATGCCTGTCCCGCCGTAGGCGGGCAGGCCCTCGTTGAACATTTGCGCGTGCCGAGATCCGGTGATCATCCCCGCCGCGCCGCAAAAGTCAGTTTCGTCATCAGTGACCTCACTCCGGGTTATGAAACACACACTCAGAGCT
The DNA here is from genome assembly GCA_028823035.1 of Rubripirellula sp. Classification (GTDB taxonomy): domain Bacteria; phylum Planctomycetota; class Planctomycetia; order Pirellulales; family Pirellulaceae; genus Rubripirellula. The sequence continues at coordinate 3,664 of JAPKCI010000117.1, read as the reverse complement.
CAGTTGATTCTGACAGCCAGAAGGTTATTCACCTCAATGAGGTCGGTACCGACTCCGTCAGTGGGCTCAAATAAAGCGTTTCTGCACAGTACCGATGGGGTGCGGGTCGCAACAATGCTGCCGCTGCCTCAAGCACATCTCGTCGACTCACCTGGCCGACCAATTTGCCAGTCTCAACAATGGGAAGACGGCGATACGGCGAATTCAGAAACATCTGCGCAATGCTAAGCAGATCAGTGCCAATACAAGTCGTCAGTGCATCACAATCCATGTAGTCACCAACTCGCAACGTAACCCCCGCAGCATTCAATGCCGCATCGTTACCAAGCCGGCGCATGCGTTCCTGAATCTCCACGGCCAAGCGGTGCTCCGCTCGCAACACATCACGTCGACTCAGTTGACCGACAAGTTTTTTTCCGCGCAACACCGGGAACCGACGATAGGGAGCCTGTTGGAATCGGTGAGCAACATCCAGCAAAGTATCTTCTTCATTCACCAGACGGTTGCGATCAAGATTCATGTAATGTGCCACGCTTGTACCGGGCAACTGATCGTAAACAGCTGAGACGAGTACTCGCATCGCCGTTTTCTCTGAAAAAACACCTTGGAACCTGCCCATGCTGTCCACCACGGGAGCCCCTGAAATACGATGTTTCAGCAAGTGGTCAATGGCTTCAAAGACATCAACATCAGGAGTCAGGGTCACCAATTCATGCTTCATGAACGCCCTCACGCGGGGTACGAAAATCCCAGCATCGCTGGCAACTTCCAAGGCAGTGGTCAGTGCATTCATGGAGCATTTTTCACTGAACACACCCAGAAAGTCTCCATCGCTATTGACCACCGGCGCGCCAGAAATGTTGTGTTTCAACAGATTCGCAATTCCGTCAAGAACGCAGGTGTCAACTTCAAGTGTGACCAATTTGCGTCGCATGAAATCCCGGGCAGCTTTCATCTCAGACATGGACAACTCCGTTGGCATTTTTTGAATAACCAGCAGCCGCAATCAGTGACCGCCAACTCCAAACTTAGGAATTCCTCGGACGCGAGTCAAACTTTTTCCTGATAGAGTTACCAAACTTCAATCTTGTGAAAAAATGCACAAACTACTTTTTGCGATTATTTAGTCGCGATGAGTACTCCCAACGGGTGCGCCATTGATCAAAGTAGGGCTTGTATTCTTCAACCTCGGTCCAGAAACGCGGTTCCGGCTCGCTGGCGTCGACTTCTTGCTCGGGATAATCCTTTCCGGACGCACTGGCATCAACAGTTCGACTCCAACCCAGCAGTTGCTCACGCATTTTCTGGTAGGTCGCGGGCTGAAGCTTGGCAAGGTCCTGTTCTTCGTTTGGATCCTTGACAAGGTCGTATAGCTCGAACTGCTTCTTATCGAGGTTTTTTGTCAGCAACTTCATATTGTTGTCGATCCACGCTGCCCGTCCCGTGTGGCGAAATGGGATGGGTTTTCGGCGGGTGCCGATCTCACCAGCCAACAGCGGCACAAGACTGAGACCATCCAACGGGCGTTTCGGATCAGGATGCTGCAACTCTGCAATTTCCAGCAGGGTTGGCAAAATATCCAGCACACTTGCTGGATAGTCTGTGACCCGAGCCTTGGTGATTTTTTCGGGCCACTCGAGGATTGCTGGGACACGCAGCCCACCCTCATAGATCGTCCCCTTGTTACCACGAAGACCGCCAACTGTATCCGGCTTGATCTTTGGCAATCCACCATTGTCACTGCAAAACCACAGAACGGTATGATCGGCAATCCCCAATTTTCTCAGCCCCGCCCGTAACTGGCCAAGACTCCGATCCATGGCAACCAACTCGCCATAGTGATGCCGCGATGTTTCGTCCAGGTCTTTGAAGTCCTGTAAGTCGGAATCCGCAGCCTTGAATGGACTGTGTGGTGTCCCGTACCAGATCACGGTCAGGGTGGGCCCCTGCGCCGAGTTCTGCTGAAGGAACTTGAGAGCCTGATCAATCACCACCTCAGAGGAATCCCCCTGAAACTCTTCGAACTCGCCAAGACGACTGAGGATCGGGTCACGATCAAAAAAGTTTGTTACCGAGAGCCACGTCCCGAATCCAAACTCGCCGGGATTGTGATCATCCGTCCGTAAAATGGGTACTCCGGGTCCTCGCAAAGCGTTGAGATGCCATTTTCCAAAATGGCTAGTGCGATAACCAGCGTTTGCCAGAATGGTGGCGAGAGTAATTTCCTGCCGACGCAAAGCATAACCATGACTCAGCACACCCGTGCGATCATTAGCGCGACCGGTCAACACGCTGGCGCGGGTTGGCGAACAGACTGGTGCCCCGGCGTAAAAGCGATCGAAACGCAAACCTGACTCCGCCATCGCATCGAGATGAGGCGTCTTCAGGCGTGGGTGCTTGTAATAACCGGTCTGCCCCCAGCCTTGGTCGTCTGCCATCACCAACACAATGTGTGGTGGTGATTCAGCGGTAGCCACGGTCGGACCGATCAACGAGGTCGCCATCAGGACCAGCAAACAAAATCGAAAGACCAACATAATAAATACCATCGTTCAGAACGTAATGCACTGGTGTGGGATCCAACGTCGGCCTGATGGCCAAACGTGGCAGGAGTACCGATTCGCAGACGCACCAAACGGGTTAAATCTGCTGTGAGTTCGGATTACCACTCAGTATCGTTGACACAGTCAGCTCATGCAAGAATTCGAGGGGAAGTCGAACTTCATGGCAAAAGAAGGGCAATGGTTCCAACAACAGAAATGCCAGCACCCATAACGAATGCGACTCATCAAAGCATCGGGGTTCGGATTTTAACGAGCTGGAAGCGAACGTGGCGGCACAGTCTCATGCTTCACATCACGACGTATCCGTGTGCGTGCTGCAACCAGCGTCACAAATCGCCCTCGCTGCACAACGCGTCCATGTTGATTCACTAACTCGCGAATCCATGTGACACGTCCAGCGCGACGTCCATGTTGTTGGATTTCCAATACCTCAGTTCGCACGCTGACAATGTCGCCAAAGAAGATGGGCGACTCGAACTGCCAATCAGAGATTCCGACCAGAGCAAGGGTCGCCACGTCAGGCCGAGAACTACTGAGTCCAGCCAACACACTTAACCCCAGCAAACCATGAACAACCGGTTCACCAAAGGGGGAAGCCATCCCACCATCTTCATGAAGAGGATCGTGGTCACCAGTGAGTAACGCAAAATCCGCTACGTCATCGGCTGTGATCTCGCGTTCGCCACTCGGCCAGCTATCGCCGATCTGCAAATCTTCTAAATAAAGACGTTGTGTCTGAGTCGATGCTTCGGCGGACATTTCCAATGATCCCTCGACTCTGTAGGTGCAGTTGAATGGAAAAAGGTGCAGTTGAATGGAAAAAGGTGCAGTTGAATAAAAAAACGTGCCCAACACATACTGCGGGCGGACAAGCGATACATAGTTTGGAGACCGATTCAGATTACCGCCCACAGCAGAGTACAATCATGGCGGTAATCACCATCGCCCAACAGGCGTCTAACGCCCAAAGCCGAAAAACAATTGCAATTCGTGATCGTTTTCAGCTTATGGTAAGACCTGCCGATTGGGCAGCTTGGCAAGTCCCGCCCAATACCCAATACCCAATACCCAATACCCAATACCCAATACCCAATACCCAA
>JAPKCI010000414.1 GCA_028823035.1 Rubripirellula sp. | reverse complement strand
CAAGACAAAGCTCCTGCGCTTACCGAACAGGGTAAAACGATTGAAGTCCATTACGTCCAGATATTGGATTTGATACAGAATGAAGTCTCGGCGAAATTACCCCACTTGGCCGAACAGAAAATAGCGACTTTCATCAGCGCCAGAGCTAAACTGGCAGGTCTTACCGCTCCGGGAGAAGCATCTTCACCAGAAGCCTATAAGGCTTACGCGACGGCTAAGACTGAGGCCGAGCTCAAAGCGTTCACCGCCGCCAGAGCCTTGTTCGCCGATGTAGATTCACTACTTGCTGACGGCGAGTTGGATTCAAAGTTCATGAAAGCGGCGATCATCCGGCATGGAACGCCACGTGGCCTAGCCGAATTCGCTCAGCAAGGTGATACCGAAAGGGCCTTGCTACTGGAACTCTTCGCCGACGAAGAACTCATGCTACAAGTGCTCATTGCTGGCGGCGCCAACGGTGGGGAGTACGGCGAAGCAATGCAGACCTACGCCGCGATCCTCGCAGCAAGCGAGCGGGCAGGCAAACCAGGCATCCTCCAGCGACTAGCGTTGGGCACAGCGCTTCATCAGCCATGGTTAGAGGGCAAAGAAAAAGGAGGCGTTTATGGGATTGTATACACTGACCATCAAACGCCTGATGGACAGGTCGCGCGTTATCTCCACTATGAAAAAGCCTTTCTCGCAGGAGAACTTGACCCAGCCTTCAAAGACATGAATTCTTGGGAATGCCGGTTTATCACCAGTGACCCCTACAGTAATCAGGAACTCGCTTGGACGCGAGAAATGCTGCGAACCTATCGTCCCGACCATATTGCCAATGACGATCAGAAGTGGCGTTACACGCGTTTCGTCAAAAGTGATGTCCCCTATCAAACTCCCAAATTCGACGATGCGCTGGGCACCAGGACTCAACAGATAGTGGCCTGCGGAGGCAAGTGCGGACCACGCGCGTTTTACGGACGCACACTGACTCGAGCTTTTGGAATCCCGGCTCGTCGTTCGACTCAAACGGGCCACGCGGCGATGAGTCGTTGGACACCCGATGGCTGGGCCATCTGCTTCGGCGCCTGGTGGTCGTCGGCCTGGTGTGGGCCACAGGGCGGGATGGATTTTCTGCTGGATTCACAAGCACGGGAACACGAAAACGCGTATATGCAAGTACTGCGAGCCAAGTGGATCGGCGATGCGTTGGGTGAAGAGGATGTCAGCATTCGCCAATATGGCAAAGGTGGTGGCTTCTGGGACGGTTTGGCCTTCTATAAGAAACTGTCGATTGTTGAAGATGCAAAAGTCGAAACAGTTGAGTTGGCCGGTGGAATGAAGCTTGGTGAATCAGACGAGTTACTCGGTGACGAGAAATCTGAAGCAATAAAGATCCCCGCAGAAGACAAGAAGATTGTCGTCGATGGGGACGGGATCATCACCGTGCCCGCAGTCGCTTGTACTTTCCCGCAAAACAACACTGATAAGATCGCGTTTCTGAGGAGTTGGGGAGATGAAGGTATGCAACTCCACTACCAACGTCTGGGTACCCGTCCGGAGATCCTGCGTTATACAGTGCAAGTTCCCGCCGCGGGAAAATATGAAATTACCGCAAAAGTCGCAACGGTCTCCGTTCAGCAAACGGTTATTCTCAGACTCAACCGGCGGACACTCGTCAATCTAACGCTGCCTTACACTAAAGGGCTGTGGAAACAGACTGATCCGGAAATCATCGAACTCCGCGCGGGCAGCAACTCAATTATGTTCACGCTTCGCGCACCTAACCGTGGTGTCAGCATCAAAGAGTTTCAGCTAAAACCCATGAAATAAATCGTCGTAGAACGTGTTTTAGTCGTAGACGTAAATACGAGATGAAAGGGCGATTCTGCCATGAAAGTTTACACGTCCATGCACAGTAAATTCCTAAGTTGTTGCCTTGCGGTCGTATTGGCGGCCGCAAGTTTATGTCTGGTTCCAACTGGCGCTCGGGAAGATGTTACGATCTCCCTGAACGAAATTGTGGCGTTGGAAACCAAACTGGGCGAGTCGGTAAAGGCCGCATCGTCCGCCCGAAAAAAGTTGGAACTCAACCGGGTACTCCGCGAGGGTCATGCGCTGCTGGCTGCACACAAGACCACGCCAAATCGCTATGAGGTACTGGGGATTTTGTTCCGCGCACAACAAGCCTTACTTGGACTGGAGAATTCGACGACCAACCGTGCAGGCTTATTGGCCATCTGTCGTCAACTCGCTTCCGCACCCAATGAATACGCGGCCATTCGACTAGATGCCGACTTGTTGTTATCACAGGTTGAGCTCGCAAAAAAAGGCGCTAATCTTCAGGCCAGAGGTGATGCGCTAAGACCATTGATCTCCCGCTATCAGGATACTGAGGTGGAAACCAAAGTCATTCGCGTCGCCATGCTGATGGCATTAGAGTTCGGGGACGTTCGACTTGTTGGGCATTTGCGTGAGGTTATCGCCGAGCGTTTTCCCGGTGATCCAGAAATGATCAAGTTTCAACGCGACAAGTTGGGGGGACAGGTCTTCGGTGCTCCGTTCATCGGGCGTTTTGAACAGGCGGACGGTAAAGCTATTCGATTCCCAATGGACACGCTTGGTACGACAACGGCGCTCTATTTCTGGTCCAGGGACGAAGAAGGAATGGCAGACCTTGAAGAACTGGCCGCTGCCTGGAAGAATGTACCGCCCGCAGATGCCGTGCGAATGCGATTCATCAGCCTAAACGTAGATGGCCTGCCTGATGCAGGGGAGAGTATTCTCCGTGATTTGGGACTCGATTGGCCGGCACTCAAATTGCCAGGCGGCCGAGAACATGCGATTTATAAGACATACGCGCGTCGAGATCCAAGTATCATCACGGTGAGCCCAACCGGCTACGCGGCAATTTTCATGTCGAGTGGACGACGCAGCCGCGGCTACGAGCGTAACCTACAATCAATGCTGGCCCGAGTGTGGACTAAGCCGCACTATACCGGTCAATTGCAGTCGATGTTTACAGGTGAATACCTGATTGTAAATCCTGCAGGGGACTTTGATCCCGCGGCGCCGCCTGAATGGAAAGCGGTCGGCGGCATTGAAACAGGAACTATTGCCTCCCTCACTAGAACTAATGCTTCCGTCCCCGCCGAGGTTTTGGCCTCAATTCAAGCGTGTTTTATTAAGACGCCACTGCGCTATCGTGCACCACTGGATCAGGTGCGTCGCGGCTTCGAAAAAGCCGACGCGCTGTGTCGCCAGGCTATCACTGAACACGCCGACGCTGAGGACCTGTGGATCGTACGCAATCGTCGCATTATCGCCCTGCTAGGGTTGTGGCAACTAAACTTGGATCAAGCTCACCTGGAAGCTGCCGTCGCAACGGCTGAAGCTACTCTTGCCGAGAGCTATCCACACGGTACTGACGTCGTCGCGCGGTTTTGCCTGGCGAAACATGAGTTGCGTGCCACGAACGCGGATCCGGCGTCGGTGATCAACCACATGATTGAGCAAGCCGGTGGGGATCGGGTGTCTGGTAATGTGCTGGCCGCCGCTGCAGTGCTGGCATTGGATGTTGGCGATCGAAGTTTGCACGAGCAATATCGTCGTGCCTTTCTTAATAAGCACTCTGGTGACCCTGTGTTGTGGACTGCCACGTCATTTCTCCTAGATCGTTATCAACGGTATTGGTTGTACCACCCACCTTTCGTAGCCGGTTGGACGTACGGACGGCGTCAGGGACATTTCCTCGCGACCGGTCAGCCCGAAGATGCGACGCGTAGTCTAAATGCTGAGTTCAAGACGCTCGATGGCAACACCATTCGAATTCCCGAGTCATCCGCTGGAAAGTGGACCGTGATTTCATTTATCAAAAACGTCCAAAGTAGTGCGGTCATGCATGGGAAGATGACCTATATCAAAACGCGGCCCTTTGACGACGTGAATTTGTTCGTCGCAGTACTCAACGACGACGTGGAGGCAACGAAGACGGTAGTGGAGGCGCGTAAGAACCCAGAGGAATATCCCATAGTGCTTGTTCCCGGCGGGATGCAAA
>JAPKCI010000116.1 GCA_028823035.1 Rubripirellula sp. | reverse complement strand
TTCTGAGGCACTATTTCTTCTGAGGCACTATTTCTTCTGAGGCACTATTTCTTCTGAGGCACGTTCTGTTGCGCGGCACTTGCCGCCAGCACTCAACACGATGACGAAGTTTCTTACAGATTTGGAGGCGTCCAATTTGGAATGCCTCGCCTCTTCAATTGTTCCTCATACCGGACTACCTGCGGGTGCTCAGTAGCGTAGGCAGCGTTCTCGTTCACCATCAGGGGAACGGTTTCTTCCCACCACGCGTCGTACGCCTTTCGCAACTTTGCGACCACTTCGGGATGGTCACTGGCAACATCATGATCCTCGTAAGGATCATTTTCGATATCATAGAGAACGCTGCTGTTGACCAGTCGCCAACGTGCGGTCCGAATCGCGCATTGCTTGTACTTGCTTTTATTCGGATCGGCTCCCTTGGCCCAACGCCCCTGATGCACAAACAGATTTCTATCAGGCCAAGCTGCTTTCGGGTTCTCTAGCAATGGCACCAAAGACCTGCCATCTATCGATTGGATCCCAGCAGGAATTGCTGCACCGGCCAGGTCACAGAACGTTCGGTAAAGGTCAATGTGCGCCGTCAAGGCTGGCACATCGACACCCTCGCCAAGAACTCCTTTCCATCGCCAAAAGGCAGGAACATGAGTACCGCCTTCCTGAGGTGATCCTTTTCCAGTTTTAAAACCCGCAGTAAACATTTTTGCTGGCTTGCCATTTTTCTTTCCACCCCGTCCGGCCTGACCGTTATCAGTCATGAAGATCACCAATGTGTTCTCTGCCAGATTCCACTCGTCTACCTTCTTCATCAACAAACCGAAGTTGTCGTCGATATTTTCGATCATGCCGTAACGCCCCTGTGTCTTCTCAGCATCCCATCCGCTTTCGGCGAATCGCCTCTTGTAATTTTCCGGCGCGATCATCGGACCGTGCGGAGCATTGGTGCTGATATAGGCAAAGAACGGGGTACCGGAATCATTTTGACTTTTGATCCAACCAAGCGCCGCCCGAAAGAACACATCCGTGCAAAATCCTTGGGTCGAAACGATCGTATCATTGTGCAGAATTGCATTGTCAAAGTACCGCCCCTGGGCGTTCTGATTAGGAGGAAAATCTGCGCAACTACCTTCGTAGGACTGGCCAATCCCACCGGCACCGTGGATAAAGGTTTCCGTAAAACCACGGTTGTAAGGCTGATAGGCATCCTCATCTCCCAAATGCCACTTTCCAAAAATCCCGGTGGCATAACCTGACTTACTGAGTAACGCAGGAAACGTGGTCGTTGAAAGCGCCATTCGTTCTCGTTCCTTGATGGTATGAGTCACCCCATTTCGAAACTCATGCCGTCCGCTCATCAAAGCAGACCGCGTCGGTGCACATGTTGGACTAACGTGAAAGTCAGTAAACCGAGTCGACATTTTGTAAAAGCGGTCGAGATTTGGTGTCCGCAGGTCTGGATTCCCCATGCAGGATAAATCGCCCATGCCCTGATCGTCGGTCATGACCAGAATGATGTTGGGACGGGCCCCGCTGATCGACTCAGCAGAAACCTGAGTGGACCAGTTCCCGCAAGCTGCCAGCAAGAAACCAACGAATGCGACGTAAGCCAATTTGTATTTCATTTTTTCCCTGTTAACCAAGTTGCAACGCGTTCACCTTTGCAGCAACCCTAACTCGGCATTTCCGTGATTCCGTCCGAACAGCGTTCATCGCTTCGTCACCGCAGTGATTCCAATGTAGCTGACGTGATTTGGATTGTCGCCAAAAAGCACAGTTCCGGCAGCCAAACCGGCTGAACTTGTAAAATACATCAGGCTCAGAATCCGCTCAAAAAATGCAATGAGCACGGTTCCAGTACGACGGCAGTGAATAAAAGCAAACATTCCACACACAAACCTGTTGGTATTCTGGAAGCATCCTGCTGCGTACAGAAATCTTCGCAGACTCCCCTCAGTCAACTTCTCGTACACATCAACGAAAGTGACGCGACATACAGTGCTCAAATCCCGAGGGATTCGCCAACCAAACGCGATAGAACCGGGAACGTTGCCGGCAATCGAGCGACACGTTGGCTCCAAACAACCCCAACTGGACTCATCGTCTTGCAAATCTGGCCGACCGAGTGGCAAGTCCCCTCTGCAGACCCCTGAAACTGGGTCGGTTCCAATGACATAGGTGCTCGCACTTTTGGGAAAAGGAAAATTTTCAGATTGCGCCGCGGAGTAAAAACAGGGCAAATCGAGGTTGCAGATTTCGATAGATTTGTGAACAATTCCCGCCAGATACTGAGCATTTGGAGACCATTGCGGAACCGCCTGCCGTTCCCTCGCCCGTTGTTTAATCGCGCCAATCTGGTTGCACCACTTGGAAAGACCCTATTTATGACTCGTCAATATTTCTTCACCCTGGTAGCCGCACTTCTAGGCTATGTCATTACTACTACAGCGGGTGCCCAGGGAACGCATGACAGCGAATTGAAACGCATGCAAGGTCATTGGCGGATCACAGAAATGGTCGAGAACGGCTATGTGATTCCGGAAAACCAAATGCGTGAATCGTTACCAGGTGGCGGTCTTGTCGAAATCATCGACTACACACTGCTATTTAAGTCACCGGTCACAGAGGTAAAAAGCACCAAGTCATTTCGGCTCGACCCGTCGGTCTATCCAAAACAGATTGCAATTCTCGAGACGGACACCGTAACTGGTGTCGGGATCTATCAGTTCGACAAAGGCAAACTGGTGATCTGTGTTTCCAATCCCAATGCAGAAACCCCAACGGAATTCACCGCCCACAGTAACAGCGGAAGATCGATGATGGTGCTCGAATCATTTTCCGTCGACGAGGGTCAACAATCAACGCTACACCTGCCCCCCCCTCCTCGGACGACCGTAGCCCGCCCTGCTGCCCAAGCGACGGCTGTCGAAATCGTTGAGATCAAGAACAACGCACCCAACACAGCTCCAACCATCATCGTCAATCAAGCACCTATCCCCCGACCCGCCGCGACGGCAATTGCCAACACGAGTGTCGCTGGCAGAATCCTCAGTGATGCAGAAGTTCGTGTTATGCTGGCCGGCAACTGGCGCATTAATGACGGGGAAGGCCTGCTAGACCTCACGATGGCGGCCAATGGAACATTCACTTCGTTTCGACACAACAAAGCGATCAACACTTTCCACACAATTTTTGTTGCGACACCGATTTCTTCCGGTACGTGGACCGTGCAAAATGGGCAGCTGTTCTTGCACGTCAACTCGTCTTACCGTGCTGATCGCGTCAATACGACAGCCGTCTTCGCTGTCCGCTCGATATCAGCGACCGATGCCCTGCTCGTGGATACACTTGGTCGAGTGGCCAAGGTCATCAAACTGCCATAACCTGCCCCTTTCCCAAACCCGAAACTCAAGGCATCGAGTCTTTGCAACTCGCGAGAACGGTAACTGAACCGGACGTCATGCCCGGTTCAAACTCCAGATTGTGAAATTCAGGATGGACGCGAAACTGACCCAGAAAAGGTAAGGCGTCAATAACATCCCTGCGAGTTTTGAGCGTCGGAAGAACGCGATGGTGGTCACCAATATTGCCAGCCACAAGAACACGATTTCCACACACGCCCAACCCGGCTGTTGAAATCCAAAAAACAGCACGGACCACACGCTGTTCAAGGCGAGCTGTGCCACGAACAGGCTGATTGCCTGCTTTATCTGCTGCCATTCGCCACTACGCCACACCAGCCATGCGGCAATCCCCATCATGCAATAAAGGGCAGACCAAACGGGCCCAAATACCCAACTTGGTGGATTCCACGTCGGTTTACTCAGCGTTTCATACCAACCCTCAAGCCCTTGAGTTGTGGCCAAACCACCCAGCCCACCGGCTGAAAAACAAATCAGCATTGAAATGACGAGGGCAACTACCTGAACAGGCCTCGAATGTAAGTTTTGAGCGGTTGCCATCGGATCATCGCCTAACTGTTTAAAAACGCTTACACGGCATGATACGGGATCGACAATCGTTCGGAATCCCTACCTCAGCCATACCCGCCACACCGGTGAATCAAGCAGTGATTCACTGCAATTGGACATCGGTCTATCAGCGACAAGCAAACGAAAACTGCGAAACCTGGATCATCACACGTCCGATCGCGAGTCAATTTCAATCGTTACGACCGCCGCGTCCAAGCATCCTTGCACCGCTCACAGCGAACGCAAGTAGGCCAACAAGTCGGCAACCTGATCGTCAGACAAACCAAGTAACAAACCTTCGGGCATTAGCGAAATTCTCATTGCCCGTTCCTCCTCAATATCATCAACGTTGACCCTTTTGGTGTGCCCGTCAGAGGTCAACAAAGTCACTCCATCAACACTTTGGTAAACAACCAAACCCAACAGGACTTGGCCGTCATTGGTAAGCACCTGCCTGGCACGATACCGATCTGGAATAGTATGACTGGGATCGACAGTTGCTCTGAACAGATCAGATGTGCTGTAGCGTTTGGCAAGTCCTTCCAGAGACGGTCCCAACGCCTTGCCTCCATTGTGACAATGGCCACATTGCCGCGCCGTATAGATCTGCTCACCTTTTCTTGGCTCTCCTTTCAGCCCACTTATCTGATCCATCCTTGTCAGCCACTTCTGAATCGACGCGGAATCAGACTCACGCTGCGGCACCTCTTCGCCAAGTTGCATCAATGCTTTTGCGGCTGATTCCCGCACAACTTTGTCGACCGACAGTGCTGCTTGTCGCAGTTCCTCAAGATCACGAGGCAAAGGATGTTCAGCAAGGGCCAACCATGCCGAAGAACGCGTCGCGTCATCCTTCAACCACTTGTAAATGAAGTTGCGTGGGACAGCATCAGGCCCCAAGGCAATGAATCTGGCTATTTCTGGATCAATCGATTTTTGACGACTCTGCATCAAAGACTTGTACCTCGCCCTTTCCAGATTTTCTGGATCCATCTGCTCTGTCCAGATCAGATGCGAGGCATCACCAAATTGCGGATTCGACACCAGCCTGCTGGGAAGTAATGAATCTCGATGCTGCACTGCCAGGAACAGTTCTCCCATTCTCGGAGTCCAATTACTATCAATTTTGAGACCGGCCTCCTTTACCTCAACGGGGATATCCAACATGGCTTGTGCCACCCTCTCGGTCATGTCATCACTTCTCGGCAATGGAATTCTGGCCAGAGCGATCAACCGAAAAAGCTTATCAACGGGCGAGTTCACGCGATCCATGTCATTTGCAATTGCCTTGAACACCGCTTCAGACTCTGGTTCAAGGACAGCAAGCCCCCTGACCAACTCTCTGCCATACGCTTCATTCGGTTCATCGTTAGCTTGCAACTTGCCCAAACGTCTCACCAAGGCATCCACTGCCTGGCGGCGAGTTGCTTCATCAATTTTCGGTCGAATGCGACCTCGACAGGAATCAAAGACAGCGGCGGCCTGCTGTTTACCTCTCGCATCTTTAGGGTCGCCCGGCCCCAATCCTCCCACGCTTTCAATCAGCAGCGTGATTGCCAACAAGACCTCATCGTTGGTTGCACGGTTGGAATCCAGAATGCTGGCGGCATGCTTTGCGGCAGCCTGATCGATGACTGGTTCTGGATTCTGACGCAAGCGGCGCAGCCAAGCAAAGGTCACATTCGGTTGCAGCGGTTCCTCTGCCTGCCAGTCGAACTCATCCGCTTTCGAGGGCGTCCTTGGTTTTACCGCATCAATCAGATAGACACCTCCCCTGCTGCGGCGACCGCCCACACTGACCACCAACTGACCACCGGGCAAGGAATCAATGTCAGTGACCGCAAATCCCTCAGTACCCTCTGGAGACGCAATCAACTCGGTGTGTCCATCGTCCCCGACAAACACCACTCTTCCGAATGTCCAATCAAGCACGTAAACGCCATCGTCCAATCGTGCGGGAAGACGTTTTCCGGGACTGCGCATGATTCCGGTCGGGGAACCGCGTCCCAGTTCAGCCAGAACCCTTGGCATGAGCGGATCAACATTGGCTCGCTTCCAACTTCGCGAGATCCATCCCGCATCCTGCCCCTGCTGCACCCGAAAGACGCGGGTCGGACGGTACCAGGGAAGGCTCACATCACGCTCGCCATCACTGTCAAAGGTGTCGATGGTTTTCCCTGGCGCAAAGTCAAAATCGTATGCGTTGCGAAAACCCTGGGCCCAAACCTCGCGTTGCTTCCAGTCACCAGAAATTCTCCAAATCACACCAGCCCGCGGATTCGGAACCAGCGTGGATTCCACATTCTGCAATTGAAAACTCCCTTGCGTGCCGTTGCCCGCAATCAGGTACCAGAAACCATCGGGGCCTTTACGCAATGCATGTGCGTCATGCTCGCCACCCGTCTTGATCTCAAGAACACGAACGGGTTTTGCATCCCCCTGTTCGCCGGGAACAATCAGATCGATTCGCCACACGCCATTATCACCAACGTAGTACAGCAGATCGCCATCGACGCACAAACCGTGGGCACCATGACTGGGTGAGTTGACGATCGTCTCGGTAGCATCATAGATGCCGTCTTGATCACGATCCAAAAGCAGGCGAATGTATCCGGGACCGGAAACAAAAATTCGGCCGTGCTGGTCCGTGGCCATTGCAGTGCAATCGGGCGCCAGATCATCGTCAGCGACGTGTCGAATCGTCAGACCGGCAGCAACCTTGATTGCCTTGGATGCGGTTTCCGACACCTCGGCTCGCGTCTGCACGCCTTGGCGAGCCACTACCTCGCCGAGAAAAACGTTGATAACCAGCAAACAACAGCCAAGGTTCAAACAGAGACATTTGATCATTCGATTCATTTGTACTGTTCCCAATGATTCATCCTCGTCGATTTAGAGCCGACCGACCGTCACAATTAACCGCAAACAAATCCCGGCTGGCCCCACTCATGAACCGACGTGGCTGCGGAATTCACTGACAGTGTACCTTTTCTTTCCCAAGATCAGCGAATTCTGCCGCGTACTCGCCCCTGGAAAACATCTGGCTTCGTCCCACCCGACATCAAACCACAAGAGAAGCTCAATGAACGCATTGGCTCACCTGATTCTCTTCTCTCACCATGCCGTCCAGCGGGCGACGCTCCCGCTCCGGTCCCGTTGAGATCCGAGGCCGTCCCGCTGGGGCGCTGACCGGGCGGTACTCCCACACGCAAACGGGGAACCGGTTATCTTAGTTACTGGGTTTAACTCATTTGCTTACCGATTCACTGGAGCCAATTCTTTGATCCGTTTCTTCATGATGCTGTGCTGCGTTACAGGAACTCTGTGTGGGAACACGCGATTGTTGGCGGCGAAACGTCCCAACGTGATTGTGATCTACAGTGATGACCAAGGCAGTTTGGACCTGAACTGCTATGGATCGAAGGATCTACACACGCCAAATCTTGATCGTCTGGCAGCACAGGGGGTCAGATTCACCCAAATGTACTCACCATCCGCGATCTGCTCAGCATCCAGAGCCGGCCTGTTGACCGGTCGATTTCCGGCCCGCGCCGGTGTTCCCGGCAATGTGTCATCAACCAAGGGCGTTGCCGGGATGCCATCCAGCGAAATCACTCTTGCTGAACTCCTCAAGTCGAACGGCTACGTTACGGGGCACGTGGGAAAATGGCACCTCGGCTACACCCCTGCAACGATGCCCAACGGACAGGGATTCGATTCGTCGTTTGGGCACATGGGTGGCTGCATCGATAACTACTCGCACTTTTTCTACTGGGTTGGACCCAACCGTCACGATCTGTGGCGTGATGGCAAAGAAATCCACCGCGATGGAGAATTTTTTCTCGACATGATGGTCGAGGAGGGCCAGCAATTCATCGAAACGAATCGCGACCAGCCTTTCTTACTTTACTGGGCGATCAATGCGCCGCACTACCCAATGCAGGGAACGGCCAAGTGGCGAGAAATGTACAAAGATCTTCCGTCACCGAGACGGCAATACGCCGAGTTTGTTTCGACGGTAGATGAGAAAGTGGGCCAGTTGATCGGAACGCTGGACAAGCTCGGGCTTCGCAACGACACACTGATCGTTTTCCAATCCGATCATGGCCACTCCACGGAAGAACGTGCTTTCTGGGGTGGAGGCAACGCAGGTCCCTACCGCGGTGCCAAAGGATGTCTGTTCGAAGGCGGTATCCGGATTCCATCCATCGTCTCGATGCCCGGCACCGTTCCCGAGGGTCAGGTGCGAGACCAAATGGCGACTGGCTGTGACTGGTACCCCACCATTGCCAAGTACTGCGGTGCAACACTGCCAGATCGCAATTATGACGGAAAAAATTTGGCCGACGTGATTCAGTCAAAGGAATCAGCCAGCCCGCATGACCACTTTTTCTGGTTGCTCGGAAATGGCAAGAACGCACAGTGGGCAGTTCGCCAAGGCCCTTGGAAACTGCTGGGTAATGCCACCGATCGCAGCGATCGCCAAAAGAAATCCCCCATCGACAAGCTGTTTCTGGTCAATCTCGATGAGAACGTGAATGAAAGAAGCAATGTTGCTGACCAGAACCCGGAGATGGTCGCCAAGCTAAAGGGGATTCATGACAAGCATGTCGCCAGCATCACGGTTGAGAAAGCGCAGAGAGCCACGACGAAGTAGCCGCCAAGCCCATGGAATCCAAGAACGGATCGACCTGAGCGTCGGAATCACCACCGTGATCTCTCGACGAGACCGGGTCGAACGCATTTCGGGTCATTCGGGTTCCTGACGCGGTGGGTAGTTATCGTACTGCTTGGCACTCTGACTTTCCCAGTACGGTGATGACCCCCATAGCGGTACCGTTGCCAAAGAAGCCTCCCATTTACCCAGCAGTTGAAACAGTTCATCAGCTCGCGTTGGGTCGCTGGCAAATCGGTCTTCTTGCTCTCCCGCATCCTCAGCAGGACGAAAGACCTGTGGCGCGCGGTGCGATAACGTGATGAGTTTGTCGGGGCCATCAAGAATGGCAGTCTGCCCCTGGAGTCTCCAAAACAGAGTGCGGCGCAACGGACCTGAATTTACAGTTAACTGGGGCAACAGATCCTTTCCATCGTACTCGCCATACAGAGTGACAGATCTTTTCCGATTGTTCTTGTCTTCATGTGCACGCGGCGGACCGAGAGGCAATGGCGTCCCACCTGCGGCAGCCATGAAGGTGGGCAGCAGATCAAGGCTCGACACCACACCCTCATGCACTTGTGTGTTTGGAATCCGAGCCGGCCAAGACCAGATCATAGGAATCCGAACACCTCCCTCACGCAGTGTTCCCTTTGCGCCAGACAACTCTCCGTTCCAACTGGCGTTTCCAGTTGCCCCACCATTGTCAGAGAAGAAACAAACCAGTGTGTTGTCCCGTTCACCAAACGCATCGAGTTGATCAAGGACGCGGCCAACCCCACGATCCAATGCCAACATCATCGCGGCATAAATGCGCCGCTTTTTGTCCTTGATATGCGAGCATGCCTCAAGATCCTTCTCGGTTGCCTGCAACGGGCCATGCGGCGCGTTGTAGGACAGGAACAGAAACCACGGTTTGTCGTCATTGGCCGATTCCTGACCCCCGATCCATTCCAAAGCTTCATCTGTAAAGAAGTCCGTCAAATAGGGACTCGGAAAATCCTTCAACGGAACTCCGTTGCGTTCCAGTTTATTGTTCTCTGGTTTGGGAAAGTAACTGTGTCCGCCACCCAACATCCCGCAAAAATATTGAAAACCTCGTTGTTGAGGATGAAATCCATCTCCCGTCCCGAGATGCCATTTTCCAATCAATGCCGTTGAATAACCTGCAGCCCCCAAATGATCGCCCAAGGTGTGTTCACCAGGTGGCAACCCCAACAAATCGAGTCTGGTGGCATAATTGGGACCAGCCATATTCAGGTTCCCCTGATAACCAAACCGACGTGGATCACGACCAGTGATCAACCCAGCCCGCGATGGAGAACAAACCGAACTGGCGACGTAGGCTTGTTTGCAAAGCACACCCGAGCGTGCCAGTTCGTCAATTCGATCCGTCTTCAACAATTTCGATCCTGTGCAGCCAAGATCGCCGTAACCCATGTCATCGGCTAACACAATCAAAATATTCGGCGGGGCCGCCTTGGCTGGCGCCATGCAAACGAGGCCAGCCACCGTCAGCGCCAAAGCAGAGTACGCGAACGATCTGACAACGGCCTTGGCCCCGGCATTGGTTGAAATGCGACGATCGGCGGTATCCAAGCAGCGAAGGCATGATTCTATTGGCATGTGATGGGCCACGGTAAAAGTGAGGTTTTGGTGTCTACCAACAGCGTAAGTCAAAGCGTCCACAACGAAAAGATTGTCTCTATGAAACCGCGAAGTTTTATTTATCCTTCCGCGTAAATCAGCCTATTGATCCAGCATTAGCTTACCGAGCGAATCGACTTTGATCGGACCGGCGATCTTAACCTACTAACCGGCGAAGCAACCTAAAACGCGACTGTGATACAGCCAAGAGCCCCACACGGATCCACTAGCGAGCTATAACCACTGCCCCGTTAAAGATACTCCCTTGAGCCGAGATGCCACATGAAGTCCACATTGACCTCCGTTTCTTTTGCTGCACTGGCATCGATAATCGCCGCGGCCAGCAATCATGCGACCGCCGATGTCCGCCTTCCCGGTTTCTTTGGCGATCACATGGTCATGCAACGTGATGCGGAATTACGCATTTGGGGATGGTCCGAAGCAAATGAACAGATCACCGTTTCGCTGGGGGACCAGACAGCATCGACCAAGGGCAAGCGAGACGGAACATGGCGGGTGACGCTGCCCGCAATGAAGGCAAGTTCGAAACCGACAACTCTGCGAGTCAAAGCCAACAACACCATCGAACTAACAGACATCCTCATAGGAGAAGTCTGGTTGTGCAGCGGACAGTCAAACATGGAGTGGACCGTTGCTGCCAGCACTAATCAGGAAACCGAAATCGCAGCTGCTGATCTGCCGTTGATTCGACACCTTAAAATTGCACGCCGCCCATCGAACACACCAATGGAGGATGTCACGGCAGCATGGAACATCTGTTCGCCAGCTGTCGCTGGAACCTTTACCGCGGCCGGCTACTTCATGGCCAAACACCTGCATCAAGAACTGGGAGTCCCCATTGGCCTGATCAATTCGTCGTGGGGCGGAACACGGGTGGAACCCTGGACACCTCCTGTTGGTTTCCATGAGATTCCGGCGCTCAACGACATCTACCAATCTGTTCTGGGAAGAACGCCGGGCACCGAGCAATACCAGCAAAGTCTCGCAGCCTTCATCGACTCCAATGAAGCCTGGACGCAGAAAGCAAGAGAGGCGATCAAGACGCAACAGACCTTAAGTCCCAGTCCCGCTTATCCAGAAAACCTGAAGCCGTTTCAGAGTCACCAGGATCCAACGATGCTGTACAACGGCATGATCCATCCACTGGTCGGTTTTCCCATTCGCGGGGCCATCTGGTACCAAGGAGAATCAAACCACACTGAGGGCATGCTGTACTTCGAAAAGAAAAAGGCCCTGATCAATGGCTGGAGAAAGCTCTGGAAACAAGGTGATTTCCCGTTCTACTACGTCCAAATCGCTCCCTTTCAGTACGGCAACGAAGACGGCACCATCTTGGCAAAATTCTGGGAAGCACAAGCCGCCGTACAACAGTTGCCAAATACTGGCATGGTGGTCATTAACGACATCGCCACGCTGAACAACATCCATCCGCCCAACAAACAGGACGTGGGCCATCGTCTGGCCTTACTGGCACTGAAGAACGACTACGGCAAGGATCAGATTGTCGCCAACAGCCCAGAATTGGATTCGCTCAAACTGGAAGGAAAGCAACTCAAAGCAACTTTTCGAAATACTGGTGGTGGCTTGAAAACCCGCGATGGTAAAGGTCCATCCCATTTTGAAATCATCGGTCCCGGCAGTCGAACGTTTGTCCACGCCACCGCCAGCATCGATGCAGACACAGTGATCCTGACGGCCAAAGGCGTCAATGCTCCGGTCGCGTTTCGGTTTGCCTGGGACAAACTCGCTGAACCTAATCTAATGGGTGGCACCGGTCTGCCAGTGGGCACCTGCCGTGGCGGTGACGTGCCCGACTTTCTGAGCTTGATTTCAATTGAGAAGGACTATGAACTCGTTTACGAGATCGACCTGAAAAACCTGAAAGCGGAAGTCAAGTACGACATCAACCGCAGTAACGAGATATCAGGATTTGACCGCATCGGATATTTACTGGAACTGGAATCCGACTCTCTTGGTACCCAAAATTTATTTGTTTCAATGAATGCCTTCACAGACGATGCGAGCAAGATTGCCATTCCACATTTCGGTTCAGATGCTTTCTTTCAGCAACCCGTCGAACAGGTTGAATCGTTCTCGACGATCCCTGGATTGAACCGTGAAGGGATCAAGGGCAACCTCGAATTCTGGCCGGGGAATTATGCGACAGAGAATGACGCTAATGTACCCGGAGCTTCCGGTACTATCTACGATTCGGGAGACAATCAGGGTGAACCCATTGATGGCTATGGATCGATGCAGGTCCACGATACAACCGGCAAGCAAACACTGTTTGCGATCAATCACTGGCGGGCCGGACCGAACGCCGATATCGGAATCGGCAACAGCACCGGCAGCCATCGAGACTGGACATTCTCAGGAAATGCAAAAGCCTATTCCACCAAGCGTTTGCGGGTTTACGTCCGTCGCTTTCCCGCCTCAAGCAAACGCTGAACAACCCTGACTGGAATGGTTGCCCCCCTGTCCTAACTGTCTTGCTGCGAGGCACTCACTGTTCTCAGATCAAAATCTGCTTGATTGTGATTTCGGATCTTCGCATGTCGACGTACCCTACCAGAACGCCGCAGACGGAATGCCGTCATCGGAGTTCTGCTAGCCGGATATGTCGTAACAATGGAGTTCGTCCTTGTCTCGCAGAAAAAGTTTCCCATCCAGAACCACCGGGTGCGCCCAACTCTTTCCATTCCGGGACTTGATCCGAAAACGACCTTTGAGTTTGTATCCCTTTGGAGAGGCCTCAATCAAAGCCATCACTGCATCTTCATATCGAAAATAAAGATGACCATCCGCTGCAACCACGGCAGCTGATCCGGAACCGGCCCCACGGCCCGGTGCCCACTCGACGCGACCTGTCGGCAAGTGCATGCACAACGGAAACCCGTTGTTGTGTCCGTGTCCCATGTAGACATGATCACCTATTCGAATCATGCCTCCATGATGATTCTGCACTTCATTGTTTGACTTGTAATAGACTTCACTGAACCTGACCTGATTGCGACCTGCGCTGGAAAGTCTCAACAGAGCGCTACCACCGTCGCCGTAGCCGGATGATCCAAACACCAGATCACCATGAATGATTGGCGTTGGCACATTGGCAGTATTGTTGGCAATCCTTGGATAGTTCCACAGCATCTGACCATCGCTTGCGCGGACGCCAATCAAACCCTTTCCCATCAGGGTGACGTATTGTTTCACGCCACCTCCATGACTGATCACGGGTGACGCGTAGCCAGCTTTGCCGCCCGCCATAGATGTCGTCCAGAGGACTTTTCCCGTTTTTTTATCGAGAGCAGCCATCACGCCCCGACTGCTTCCGGGGGTGCAGATCAAACGGTCTCCATCAACCAAGGGTGACTCGCTATACCCCCACATGCTCATCATTTCGCCGCCGAAATCTGACGCATAGTCTTTCCGCCAAATCTCTTTACCATCATCGCAAGACAGGCAGACCAACTGGCCTTCAATGGTCAAGCCAAAGACCAGTCCCGACTCGGGATCGACCGTTGGCGTGCAGTTTGGGTCCTTGCCCGAGCCAAGGGCAGTTTCCCAAATCGGACTCCCATTCTGGGCAGAGACACAAATCAAAGTCACTGCGCCCGACTTTTTTCCCATTGTGAAAATCTTGCCATCGTGGATCGCAATCGATGAGTAACCCTTCCCTAGTCCGTTGGACGACCAAGCGATGGGGGGACCATCATCTTCCCAAGTATCCAGCAAACCAGTTTCAGAAGAGATACCATCCCCATTAGGTCCACGCCATCGAGGCCAGTCCTTGCTAACGAGTTGAGCTCCCGATGGAGTTGCAGCAACGGATTTACGCCGATTTCGAGCCACCCACCGGCGATCTGCCTCACTTAGTTTCTTCAGGGGAATCTGAATCACTTCACCGGTCGTCTTACGCAGAGAGACCTGCCCCTCAGCCAATCCCTGAAACTCGGCGTCGACAGAATATTGCCCAGATGCATCGCGCCACGTCCTTTCCTCGGCAGTTGCCAAGTCGAAAGAGGTTCCCAAAGCCCAACCACTCACAGCGAGACCCATTAACAACAGCAGCCTTTTCATCGCAAAACCTTCCTGATGGAACCCATGAATTCAGGCTACCTGCGTACACGTCTCGCCGACAGCCGAAAACAGAAAAGTGGATATTACCGATTCAATATACCTGATTGGCTAAGCGACTCCGAATCCAATCAGAACGTTTTCACATCGGAAAACTTCGCCCCGAAGAAGACAAATGGGAACCGACTACAACCGCCCAACAGATCAAACCAATGGCGTGCCTGTGAAGAAACCAAAGTTCAATCCTTAACTGCTGAGTTGCGACGATGCTGTTGATGCATCAAATCGAGCAAAGGATTTGGCGAGGACGGCATCGCGTTTTCAGCACAGACAACCGTTCCCCGCACGGTTGAGTTGCGCAAACCCTCTGCTCCTCATCGACCATGAATTCTTTCCACCGACCAACATTTACGCGTCGCCGACATGCCACCATCCACGCCGAGAATCTGTCCAGTAATCCACCCGCTTTCCGAAGACAGTAAAAACATCGCAGTTGCCGCCATGTCGTCCACGATCCCAATCCGACAAGGGGATACTTGGCCGCCATTGCCTGACGCATTCCATCACGATCGAGGAACTTCTCTGAAAGGGGCGTGTCGGTCAACGCTGACGCAATGGCATTCACCCTGATTTTCGGTGACAACTCTGCCGCCCACGTTCGCACCAGTGCTTCAATTGCACTTTTCGAGGCCGACAATACGAGCCTTCACAGCCAGCAGCGAAGCAGTTGCATCAGCACCTGAGAATCCGATTCCAGCTCTTTTTATCCAATGAAAGCGTACGCCCCCCACAAAACCACCGCGCATCCGGCTACGCATGTCGCAGCGGATTCGATACCCCGTTCTGCAAAGATTCACCCGGTGCGCGGGCTTGATTGCAACCGGACGACAAGACGACATCCTCAACAGCAGCCTAGAGTCCCAGTTCTTTTAGTTTGGGTTCCAGTGTCTGAGCCCAACGCTCGTAACCTTGCGGACTCAAGTGCAGCAGATCAGGCATGATCTCACGACTAATGGTCCCGTCCGGTTCAAGAAACTGATCACCAATCTCCATGTAGTGAACTCGATCTCCATCGGCCAACCGGCGAATCTGTTGGTTGATCGCGATGTTGTTCAGACGTTTGGCATCAAGTGAGCCTGGTCCTCGCGGAAAAATTCCGTGCAACACTATTTTCGTTTCTGGCAAACGTTCGTTCAAGATTTGCAGAATACGCTCAACTCCCGCTGCAACCTCAACCGGGTCCTGATCAAAGTGACCGGTGTTGTTGGTGCCGATCATCACAACGGCGACCTTGGGGCGGATTTTCCCAAGATTTCCGTGGGTCAATCTCCAGATAACATGCTCAGTCCGGTCACCACCAATTCCCAAATTGATTGCCTTGCGGTTGCCGTAGTACGCATTCCAAACGTCCTTGCCCCGGCCTTCCCAACCCTGAGTGATGGAATCACCGATGAATGCCAAGTCGACATTGCCCTTTCTCGCATTGCTGGTGATCGACTTGTCGCGGTCACGCCACCATTGCTCATCACCACGAGTCGCCGGGATGACAGCGGAATTGACTTCATAGAATTGCCGCAAGTCACGATACCGTTTCTGCATGCCGACCAAAATTGCGGCATAGTTCGGATCATCGTGGATACTGGTCAGTTCCTGCGGATCTTTTTCCAGATCAAATAAATTCCACTCGCGAGTCCGAGGAAAGAACATCAACTTGTAACGCTCAGTCCGGACACCATCATGAACCGGAACGTTATGAACAGCCGCATTTTCGTAATACGCATAATAGATTGCGTCACGCCAGGAAGCGGACGGTTTTCCCTGGTCTCTTAACATGGGCACCATGCTGCGTCCCTGCATCTCATGCGGAACATCCGCGCCAGCAACATCCAAAAAGGTTGGTCCGTAGTCGATATTCTGGATCAAAGCTTTGGAATCGACGCCGGCCTGGATCACACCGGGCCAGCGAATCAGGAACGGCATCAGTAATGATTCCTCAAACATCCAGCGTTTGTCATACCAGCCATGCTCACCCAGATAGAAACCCTGATCTGAGCTGTAGATAACAATCGTGTCTTTTGTCAAACCTGATTCGTCGAGATAATCGAGCATGGCACCGACACCATCATCGACTGCCTGAATGCAGCGAAGATAGTCTTTGACATACCGTTGATACTTCCAGCGAATCACATCTTTTTCATTTAGCTCACCAGCTTTCATGCGTTGCAGGAAGGCTTCGTTTTCGGGTGCGTAGGCGGCGTCCCATTCCGCTTTCTGCACAACCGTCATGCGACGATATTCTCCATTAGCAAGCCCCGGCCGAAACTGTTCGGGATACTGGCTTTCGCCGTGGAACTTCATGTCATGCCCCCAAAAGAAATGGTCCTTGAGCGACATTTCGTTCTCCTGAAGCAGCTTGCTTCTCCCCGCGTAATCATCAAACAACGTTTCAGGCTCAGGGACATCGACGCCTTTGTAGAGCGAAAAGTGCCGGGGTGGTGGAGACCAATTCCGATGCGGTGCTTTGTGTTGGCACATCAGAATGAACGGCTTGTCAGGATCGCGTTCCTCTTTCAACCAACGCAACGCGTTATTCGTGATGATGTCGGTACAGTACCCCTCATAACGTTTCCGTTTACCATCCATCTGGATCAGATCAGGGTTGTAATAACTGCCCTGCCCGGGCAGTACTTCCCAATGATCAAAACCTGTTGGATCACTGGACAAGTGCCACTTACCAATCACGGCCGTCTGATATCCCGCATCCTGCATCAACTTGGGGAACGTCGTCTGAGTACCGTCAAAACGGTTTCCATTTCGCAGGAAACCATTTTTGTGACTGTGCTTTCCAGTCAAAATGCAGGCTCTGGATGGCCCACAGATTGAATTCGCACAAAACGAATTCCGAAAAATCGCGCCCTCTTTGGCAATACGATCCAGGTTCGGAGTTTCATTGATCCGCGATCCGTAAGCACTGATCGATTGGGGTGCATGGTCATCTGAAAAAACAAACAGAATATTGGGCTGTTTGGCCTCCGAATTACCAGACACAAAGCACAGCAAAAGCACCTTGACGCCAACGACCAATGTCGCGGGTCGGACAAGCGGGCAATGAAACATCAACACTCTCCGTCTCGATGGGGGGCAGGCAAATTAGATGGGCGGCCATTGCCAACACCAATTCGTTTCGCTGAAGGCATGCTCTGACTATCAGGCCCTGCAAAATACACGATTCGCATCTTGGCTATGGCGTAGGATCGGGACCGTAGTTTACATCACTCTGAGAGAGCCGACACAACTGCCCGGCATTTGCAGTTTGGCAGTGCACACTGCAGAGAGCCACAGCAGGTTCAGAATGAATCACCAGCGCAGTCTCCATCAGCAGGACACAGGGAATGAACCAAAAATACTCAGGTCAAACTGGCATCATTCAGCGTTTGCAAATGAACTTCAACACTTTCAGCCAAAGCGTCGGGGTTGTAGCCTCCCTCCAGCAAACTGACGAGCCGACCGTCCGCGTGAACATTGGCAATATCAAGCATGATTCGAGTCAAGTCTTCAAAATCACTGCTTTCAAATCCATTTGCCCCCACCGGGTCGGCGTGGTGACTGTCAAACCCGGCGCTGACCAAAATGAACTGTGGTTTGAAAGTTGACGCCAATTTTTCGGTCGCGATCCGAAATCGATCGATTTGCTTTACTGCTGAGGTGCCAAACTGAACTGGCAAATTGACTGTCAAGCCACGACCATCGCCAGCCCCCGTCTCATGAGCGTCTCCGCCCCCTGGGTAAAAGGGCGACCGGTGCATGGACAGAAAAGCAACCTCGGCATCCTCCCAAAAAGTTGCTTGCGTGCCGTTACCGTGA
>JAPKCI010000413.1 GCA_028823035.1 Rubripirellula sp. | reverse complement strand
CATACCCGGTTGATCAGGAGACACCATCAAAAATGCATTTGCAACATGAAAACACCAGTTCGCCTTAATTGCAGCATCCATATTTTAATCCTGCTGTGGTTCGCGTGTGCCAGTGAAGGTACGGTTGCTGCTCAGGAGCGAGACACACAGTCTGCACCGAACATAGTTTTGTTTCTGGTGGATGACATGGGGTGGCAGGATACATCGGTCAACTTTGCAACCGAACTGACCCCACTGAATCGGCAATATCGAACGCCAAACATGGAACGGCTGGCAGCTTCCGGAATGAAATTTACGCAAGCCTATGCATGCAGCGTCTGTTCACCGACTCGCGTCAGCCTGATGACAGGGCTGAATGCAGCGCGACATCGGGTTACCAATTGGACGCTGAAAAAGAACGCAACCAATGATCGCCCGCATCCGACATTGAAATTTCCTAAATGGAATATGAACGGCCTGTGCCCCAACCCGGGCGTTGAAGGCACAGTCCATGCCAAAGCTTTACCGGCGTTCTTAAACGAGGCCGGCTATCACACGATCCACGCGGGAAAGGCCCATTTTGCGGCAACTGGAACTGCCGGGGCTGATCCGCGTGGCATTGGCTTCGATGTCAATATTGGAGGGCATGCCGCGGGAGGCCCGGGAAGCTATCTAGGTAAACAGAACTTCAGTGCTGCGTGGCGAAATGGCGGCCGGATATGGGATGTCCCCGGACTTGAAGAATATCACGGCCAAGACATTTTCCTGACGGAAGCTCTCACGATCGAATCCATTGCCGCAATGGACCAAGCCATCGATCAAGCAGAACCTTTCTTCCTTTACTTGTCACACTACGCCGTTCATGTTCCGTTCGCAGTAGATCATCGCTTCTACCAAAGCTACCGGGATCGGGGCTTGGAGCACACCGAAGCGATGTACGCTGCAATTGTAGAAGGCATGGACAAATCACTTGGTGACATTCTGGATCACCTTGAAGTTCGAGGGGTCAGCAAAAATACCGTTGTCCTGTTCATGTCAGATAATGGCGGGCTGAGTGCCAGCGGACGAGGTGGCAAAAAACACACTCACAACAAACCATTGTCGAGTGGAAAAGGGTCCGCACATGAAGGAGGGGTTCGGGTTCCGATGATTGCATTGTGGCCCGGAGTCACGACACCCGGATCGAAAACGGATCACCCCGTCATCATAGAAGATTTTTTTTCAACGATCCTTGAGATCGCTGGGATCCAGGATGCAGAGCAGATCGGCGGCGTGATCGATGGGATCAGCTTTGCCAATGCATTGCATGGCAGGACTGAACCAACGCAATCCGAACGTGCGCTGCATTGGCACTTTCCCAACCACTGGGGCCCGAAGGGCCCGGGCATTGGACCATCAAGCACCATCCGCCGTGGCAACTGGAAATTGATCCACTACTACGATGGCAGGCCGACAGAACTATTCAACCTTGCTGCAGACATCGGCGAGTCCAAGAATCTAGCCAACCAGAATCCGCAGATGGCACAGAGCCTTGCCGCTGATTTACGCACATTCCTGAATGATGCCGAAGCACAATATCCGGTGGAAAAGAGCACGGGTAAAGCGACGACCATCCGACTGATCCAGGAATGAATCTCGGAAAACCGAAACGCCATCACATCAGTTTTCCGACCGCAACCCGATTGATCCAAATAAGAACTGGGCAGGACGTCAAACAGGAAGTGCGTGAGTTCTTTGGTGTTTTGATCGACGAGAACCTGGCAGCATCCCATCTGATCGATTCTGATTTTGTGGTCATCAATTCGGCCCTTGCCGTGCACTATGGAATCAACCTACCCCCAACCGGTAATGCTGAATTTTAAAATTCCAAACTGCCTGCTGATTCACCGCGTGGCGGACTACTGACCCAAACTGCCTTCCTGACAGCGGGATCCAATGGAGAGCGTTCCTCTCCTGTGATTCGAGGCGTTTTAGTCATGAAAAATCTATTGCACGACAAACCCGCACCGCCACCACCGAATGTGACTGATACTTGGCGCTGCGTCGAAACAACCGACGACCAATCGCGAGCTGGTGAAACTGCACCAGCAACAAAATGCATGCTCTTTGTGCCACTGAAAGATGGACGCGATCGGTTTTGGCCTTGAAAACTTCGATACGGTTGGACGTTGGCGTGAAACAGAAACTGCAGGTCGCAAACCGGTCGCGATTGATCCGGCCAGTACGCTGCCAGATGGATCAACTTTCTCAAAGGTAGAAGAGTTGAAATCTGTCCTGATGAAGCACGAGGAACAATTGGCCGAGGAATTGGTTGAGTCGATCATGGGATACGTCTTAGGCCGAACCATCGAATCCTCTGACTCCGATGACGTTGCAGAAATCCTCAGCAGGCTGAAGGCACAAAACGATGGTGTCAGGTCGATGATTCGCGAGATCGCATTGAGCCAACTCTTTCGAAGCCGTGACTGAGTGTTACTGGCATCACTTCCTGACCCAAATCCGCCCTTCCGCGACAAAATCGGGTAACATCTAAATCCGGTAGCACAGTTCATCTCGCCTGCGCATCCCCACCCCAGCCCCACCTCAAAGAGCCAGCATTATGCAGTTTCGTCGCTTCGCGGTCATCATCGCCCTGCTCTCTGTGAGCCCCTTGTCGGCGCAAGACGCAAACATTCCCGGCCCGACTCTATGTCGCGGCAACTACCACTCGGAAGCGGATGCCGTTGAACAACTGTCACGAATGGCGAGCACCTATTCCAATCTTGCCCAATGGCAGGATCGGGCAACTGCGATCCGCGAACAGATCCTCACTGGCGCCAAGCTGATGCCATTGCCAGACCGGACACCTTTGAAAGCCATCATCCACAAGAAACGTGACTACAGCGGATATTCGGTAGAGTCTGCCGCGTTTGAAGCACGGCCCGGTTTTTACGTTTACGGCAACCTTTACCGGCCACTGGGAAAGGAAGGTCCCTTTCCTGCGGTGCTTTGTCCTCATGGTCACGCGCAGGGTCCCGCCGGTGGACGCTTGCGTCCTGATCAACAGAACCGCTGCGCTACTTTGGCACGAATGGGTGCGGTCGTTTTTTCGTATGACATGATTGGCTTTGGTGAATCATTGCACCATGGATGGAATCATCAACACAAGCAGACCCTGACCCTGCAAACGTGGGGCAGCATCCGAGCCATTGACTTCGTTCAATCTCTGAAGGATGTCGATGATCAACGTATCGGAGTCACAGGCTGCTCAGGCGGCGGAACGCAGACATTTCTTCTGACGGCTGTTGATGACCGTGTCACCGCCTCGGTTCCCGTCGTGATGGTATCAGCACATTTCTTTGGTGGTTGTCACTGCGAGAGTGGAATGCCAATCCACAAAACAGCGAAACTCGAAACCAACAATGCCGAAATCGCGGCACTCGCTGCACCACGACCTCAGTTGCTGGTTTCAGTGGGCGGTGATTGGACAAAGAACACACCCGTGGTCGAATACCCTTATATCCGCAACATCTACACGCTGTATGGAAAAAACTCGAACGTCGAGAACGTGCATTACCCGGGGCGCAAGCACGGCTATCAATACTTGAAGAGACAGGCGATGTACCCTTTCATGGTCAAGCATCTGAAACTCGACCCGGCAGGTGTCTTTGATAGCACCACCGAGTTGTACGATGAGACCGCGACCACGATTGAAACGCCAGAACAAATGTACGTCTTCGATGAATTGCGTCCCTATCCGGCAACCGCTCTCCAACCCGGAGCTCAAATTTCTCTCTAGGAATTTCGACGCCTCGCGTTGTGGCGACCCCTGCAGCAGCAATGGGAAACGTTGCGCTGCATGTCATCATTCACCCGGACATCCTGCTGCGAATATTCGACGGATGAAGCCAAGCCACCCCAAAAACACCCCACCGCAATGATTTCCAGACGAACACTGACGACCGTCCTGACACTCGTGGCAATCATGGCAACGGATGGCGGCTATAGTTTTGCACAGCAATCGAATATCCCGACGATCATTAATCTCCGCGTGATGAGTTTCAACATCCGCAACGGAAGAGCGAACGATGGGGACAACAACTGGAAG
>JAPKCI010000412.1 GCA_028823035.1 Rubripirellula sp. | reverse complement strand
CCGTGTGGATTTGGGACCGTGTGGATTTGGGACCGTGTGGATTTGGGACCGTGTGGATTTGGGACCGTGTGATTCGCTTGGAGCTGTGTGCCATCGTAAATCAGGACCGTCGGCGTTGAATCAGTGCCAAACTGCTGCCGACTTGAGTCTGTTAACTGAATCAGGAAATTAGCAGAATGACGACAGGGTTAGCAATGAATCGCTGACGTCGATAGACGCCGGAACAGGGCAGGGACGTAAGTTCTGTTCAACATCCAACCCCTTTGGACGTTCCATCCTTGTGTGAGAGGTACGGATGCATCAGACCCGTGCGGAGTGGTTGATTCAGTTTGACTGTTCCAGCTGAACTGAATTCGAGCCATGACCTGACCTTTCCCTTGTTCACCCACGAAACGATGTGCTGCTAAGCCGATAAAGCCTATCGTCAACTGCAAATTTTCCGAAACCAGAGTTGCAATCTCGATAGACAGTCTGGGTGCGAGCAGATTTTAATGGCTGGACTAGCCCTTAGCCGTTGGTGCGTCTGTGACCCACAAGACGCTGGAAGGCGCGGAGTTTATTCAGGGGCACAAATCGTTCAGCATCGTTGCCAATGGCAGACAAGCCGCGTAGGACAGCATTCTTGATTGTTGCAGGTGAAGTGATGCTGTCGCGATTTACCGCCAACTGCTCAAACAAGCCTTCGAAACGATCTTCCGCGGTGTCAAACGCCGTTCCTCCATCGCTTTGGAACGCGGCAATAATCTCCTCAAGGGAGACGGCACCATCGTCGTCGGTGTCGGCTTGAGCGATTCGTCCCCAAACCTTTTCGTTGACTTCATCTTCAGTAAGTAATCCGTCCTTGTTTGTGTCAAACCGGGCAAAGATGAGCTCGTCGATTGGCCTTTTGTGATCTGGTTCCCACTGCTCTCGGGCTTCTTCCAGTTCACTCAGCGAGACGGCACCATCTTCGTTGATGTCCGCTTTGACAAGTCTGCTCCAGAGTTTCTCGTTGACTTCATCCGCCGTCAGTGATCCATCTTTGTTGACGTCAAACCGTTCGAAGATGCTCTCGATGATTGGTTTTGGGCAATCTGGCACCCGTTGTCCATGCGAATCTTGCAACTCCTCAAATGAAACCGCACCATCATCGTTGGCATCGGCTTCGACGATTCGTCCCCAAACCTTTTCGTTGACTTCATCTTCAGTAAGTAATCCGTCCTCGTTTGTGTCAAACCGGAACATGATGAGTTCGTCGATTGGCTTTTTGAGATCTGGTTTCCACTGCTCTCGGGCTTCTTCCAGTTCACTCAGCGAGACGGCACCATCTTCGTTGATGTCAGCTGTGGAGATTTTGCTCCAGAGTTTCTCGGCGACTTCATCCTCCGTGAGCATCCCGTCTTCGTTGGTGTCCAGAGACTCAAAATGGGGTCGCAGTTTGTTTTGTACTTGGGCCAGGAACTTTTCACTGGGGCGAGCGGCTTTAGCTTCGTCCCGGGTAATCGATCCAGTTTCGTCTGTATCAGCTTCTGAAAGGTGATACCAATGTGGTTCAGGCAGTTCCTCTCGTGTTAATTCACCGTCGCTGTTCTGATCGAGATGGTCAAATGCCTCGCGACGCTGAAGCGGTGTCTCAATCTTTTGATGCAACTTGTGGAACCAGGCTTGGGCGGTTTGTGGACGCATGCCAGGTGGAAGCGTCTCAGTCAGGATAGCCGCTGCAAGTTGCGTCACGCCTTGTGCAAGAGAATGAGTGTCATGCCCACCACGGTCGAGCTGGTTGATGACTCGCAAGGCATCGTTGGCGGTTAAAAAACCGTTCTCGTCGACATCAACGAGCACGGTTGTTTCGGATGATTCATTGAGTTGAACAGCCTCAGGTTTCTGCACCCCCAATTGATTAATGAGAATCAATGCGTCGATAGTAGTGACGTTGCCGTCGAGGTTCACATCGCCAGCGTCAACAAAATTGTGGCAGATATCACCTGCAAGCAAGTTGCGGTGTTCCAGCTTTTGGACCTGGAGCGGATGGCGCCGACGTGGACCCTTGGATTTCAAAGCGAGACTTTTTGCTGAGGTTGAAACGGAACTTTTGAAGTGTTCAGTAGTCGAGATGATACTTCTTTCATCGTTTCTG
The DNA here is from genome assembly GCA_028823035.1 of Rubripirellula sp. Classification (GTDB taxonomy): domain Bacteria; phylum Planctomycetota; class Planctomycetia; order Pirellulales; family Pirellulaceae; genus Rubripirellula. Next base: position 1,950 of record JAPKCI010000412.1, on the reverse strand, counting down.
TGCCTGATCGGATTGCAGGAAATTGAGGGTGAAATCAATTAATTAATCTCTCCTCCGAACAATACGACGAAGGTCTCCTTTTGTGCTTCTGGCTCGGCAGAATTGGCTGTGGCGGAAATCCCTTACAGAAACTGACCTCCCCGAGGCATGTTGGAAAATGGATGGCGTTCAACGCTACCACGGAAAATCGTGTGGCCAGAGCGAACCAGATTGGGGGGCCTATTGCCGCTGGCAGGGTGCTTTTACCCAAGCCGGGCGACCTTTCCTCTCGCATTCACTTTCTTCGCTCGCATTCACTTTCTTATTGATGCAAAAGATTTGCGGATGTAGGCATCTTCGTATGGAGTTTCGCCAGCCGCGTCTTGCGTTCTCGATGAGGGAAAGGGAAGGCTTGCCCCCTGTGCTTGATAGCTATACTTGGCCGCTCACTATTTCGAGTTCCTGCAGTCCAGAGCGTTTCGATGAACAGACTGGTTTTTAGCGTTTTTTTCCTGACCTTGATCATCGTCGGGGGCATGGCTGGCAGCATGGTTGAGGCATGTCAGGAACGAACAGACAGCCCTGAGGCTCGACCGCAACGGCGAGGAATTGGGCGGGGTGGAAACAACGCAGCATTGGATGAGACCAATCTGACACAAGCGGCTCTGGTGGTCATGGCATGCCTGAACACCGATGGAGATGGGGAAATTTCCGCTCAGGAAATTGCGAATGCTTCAAAATCGCTGCGGTCTCTGGATTCCGACAAGGATGGTGGGTTGAGCCTCAAAGAACTGTTGCCAGCACAACGGCCGATGGGCGATCGCAATGAAGCAACGTCGAGTACTGCAGAACAGCTACCCGCAGATTCGATCCCGGGACGCTCGCGATCGGGCGTCGACTATATGTCGATCTTTATGAAGAACGACCGAGATCAGGACGGTCAGATATCTCGAAACGAGGCACCGGAAAGGCTTCAAACAGGAGTTGGGTTTAATCTGATCGACACGAATCAGGATGGCCTGATCGATAAGGATGAGTTGCAGGTTCTGCACCACAGAATCATGGACCGCCGAGAGAACGATGCCGAAAATGAGGGTCAGCGGAATAACGACACGATCAGGGAACCGCCGGGTAACTCGGGTGCAGGAAGTGATGCTGTGTCTAAAACTTCAATTGTCGAAATCGACTGGAGTCGGTCCAACGCGGTTGATCGAGACCTTGCGAAAATTGCCGATCCAGGTGGCTTGAAGAGATTGAATCTCGCGTTGACTCGAATCACCGACAAGGGCTTGAACCAGTTAGCGAGATTTTTGCAACTCGAAGAATTGGATCTTTCAGGAACTGTGGTCACGGACGACGGGCTTGAAGCATTGGCAACGCTCACAAAGTTGCGCAAGTTGTCACTTGCGCGTGGCGCAGTCACGGGGACGGGTTTCCAAGGCCTGAAGTCTCTCCGAGAGCTGAGAATTCCCAATGCCGGAATTACGGACGCGGGGATGACTGGCTTGGTGAATTTGCAACAGCTTGAAGTGCTCTACCTTTCACGTAATCAAGTCAGTGATGCGGGATTTTCGCATCTTCGCGGACTGCCAAGGTTGCGGGAATTGCGCATTGCAGGGACCAAGGTCACGTCGGCGAGTTTGCCGTTGATCACGTCGATCAAGAGTTTGCAAGTGCTGGACCTGCGGCGTACTGCGATTTCAGACGCCGACATTGAGGAACTGCGAATGCGTTTGCCGAGTCTCACTGTCTATCAGTAGATACACGCTCAGTATCTACTGCACGCACAGCAGCAACTACACGCTCAGCATCATTGGATTTTCCTGTTGTGTTGATGAGTTGGATCGACCGTTTGGTCGAGATTCCAACGCGGTCCTTTTTCTGATCACCGTGCGTTCGTAGGTGCGCCGCTCTCACACGGATTTTGGGATCCAGCCATGGCGTCAGAGTCAGCGGCGTCAGAGTCAGCGG
>JAPKCI010000411.1 GCA_028823035.1 Rubripirellula sp. | reverse complement strand
GTACCGCAACGGGTACTACCCGTCGCTTCGCAGCAACGACTACGGCTTTCGTGTTTCCCTGAGTCCGTCTGGTCAGTAGGCGGAGCCTTAGGCAAGAAAGCGTAGACCTCAAGCGTAGGACGTAGAGAGCGAGGCGGAGCCGCGACCGAGGTGCCGGGTTCGGCGTTAGTTGGCTGAACACGGACCTGGATCACTTTCCACTACCATACCTTTCAAAAAATTCAGTCGCCTGCCTCTGCCCTTTCTTGAGTTGCTCCGGCGTTAGTTTTTCCTTGGCAGCATCTCGAGTTTTTGCAGCGTCTTTAAGGCCTTGTGCCGCAGCAACTGAAAGCCATGCGTATGCTTCAACAGCATCCTTTGGAACGCCTTCGCCGTTGGCGTACATCACACCTAGGTTGTACTGAGCATCCGTTTCCCCGGCTAAGCGAAACCACTTCACCGCTTCAGCGTCATCCTGTGGGACGCTTATACCATCGGCGTACATCATACCCAGGTCATACTGAGCGTTGGCATCGCCAGCATTCGCTCCTTTTAGAGTTCGCCTTAAGTTCCGCGAGTCTCCGAATTCAGAACACCCTCCCAGCAACAAGAAGATAGCTACGCAGACGCCGAAGGTTTTACAGATATTCACGCTCGCCTCACTGTCCAGAGTTTGATTGACCGTAATCAGCATTAACCAAAACCCCGCCGCTCGGGGCAGAGCGACGGGGCTGTATCTACAAGATGAAGATGGGGAAGCGATACGTGCTGAAACGAGCTAGTGTGTTGCTCCGGGGCGAGGGATTTCTTCCCCAAGCCTTAAAACCATGCTGTCACATCCGCTGCAATAGTGGACATATCGGTTGCGAACAGGCCTTTTTACCCTTTTGAACATTTCTTTTTCGTAGGCGAGAACAACTTGCCGGTTGGGATTTTTTGCACCAACCGTCTAATACGCTTTTGGCAGACAATTTGCCTTGATACAGATCAACGAGAATCCAGTCAAACTCGCCTTGTGAAGCATTAAGCGTGTAGTCTTCCATGCCTTTGTTGCAATAAGGACATGGTGGTGGTTTGCTAGACATGAATATCTCTCAGTGCCTTGAGTGCTACAGCAGATCGTACCCGCACTGCGCGATTAATGCCGATGATACGCAATCAACAACAACCTAAACAAAAAAACCGCCGCTCTGGGCAAAGCGACAGGGCCGCGCTATTTACAGTCGTTCTCGCATCAAAAAGCTGACAACTGCTTTTGGGTTTTGTCGAAATAAATTTCGAACTTGCACTTGAACCAAGTGGGAATCGCAAGCAGCAACGACTGGAAACTGCTGTCAGTGGATGATCTGATTACCGACTAAGTGCCACAGCAGATCGTGTTTCGTTGGAAAGCTAATTCAGCTTGTTAATTGAGAAATAAAACCTGCGACTTGAACGGCTGAACGTGAACATGCTGAATCATGCAACGCCGTTCGAAGTCGAGCCCTCGTCTGTCTCTTGGGATTCGGGCAACTCTACATTTTCCGAGGCAGATGCCTCGTCGTGCTTGTCCAGAAATTTGAATAGCGCCCCGTAGATCAGCAGGGCCGACAGCACGCCGATCAGAAAGTCCGTGACGACGACCATGACGGCAGTGTAGACCATCAGCGACGCATGAAACTTGCTCTGTTGCCAAGCAGTCTTGACCTCAGCCGGTTTGACCATCGCCGTGGCAACGAACAACAAGATACCAGCGATACATGCCATCGGCACGCGTTCGAGGTAACTGGCAAGGTAGGCTGCCATCGCAAGCTTTAGGAAACACTTGAGGATCCCGGCCAGCGGAGACATACCGCCCACCTTGATGTTGGTCGCCGTCCGAGCAAGCGCGCCAGTATGGGGAAAACCATTGAGCAATGGGACCACAAAATTGACTATACCCTGTCCCCAAAGTTCCTTGTTCGGGTTGTAGGGCGTTCCTCGGTTGTCTGCCAGCCGATCTCCCATGCGTGAACAGAGCAGACTTTCAACGGCGGCCACAAACACAATGGCCAAGACAAAATATGCCAAGTTAAGGAGGAAAGCGGCGTCCCACTGTATTTCCATTGGCGGCGTGAAAATCCAGAAATCGGTCGGAATGCTGCCGTACTTGTCCGCGAGTAGCGTGATGTCCTTGCCTGACCAGACCGTTGATGCGAGTGCAAATCCGATCCCCAGTGCAATCAAGGGAGCTGGTATGAACATCGAGAGTTTGAGTAAATATTTCGTGACTGCGAACGTCAACAGCGTGAGGACCACAGCATACATGCTGAATTCGCCCGCATGCTCCCAGATACCGGTAACCTTGGCGGCAAACGAATATCCGATCTTGGTCTTCAGCCCGATTGCGTCGCCGAGCATTGACGTGCCAATGACGATGGCGATTCCAATTGTAAAACCGACGACGATCGAATGGGGCACCAGCGCCACAAGTCTCCCCAATGCCGCTAGGCCCATGCCTGCCAGAATCAAACCGGACAACAGTGAAGCGAGAACGAGAAACGCATGCCCCTGAGCGGGGTTGTCGGGATACAGAGCCATCATGGCGGCGATGATTGGAATGTATGCCGCCGTGGGACCGTAGACCTGATACTTCGAACCGCCAAACAGCGCGCCGATCAGTCCAGCGATCGCTCCACCGACGATTCCTTGCTCAGGTCTCAAGCCTGACGCCATGGCGAATCCCATGGCGAGTGGTATGGCTACCATCGCCACAATCAACCCGGCGGTGAAATCACGCAAAATGTTGAGCGGAATCTTTCCGCGTTTCAAATCTTCATATCGTTGGTCGAATGGATTGAGAAAAAGTTTGATTCGGTCCCAAAGAGAGCTTCCGGTCTGCTGATTGTCGATGTTGCTATTCATAGGTTTTTACGTCGTAATGTCGTCAAGATGGTTTCGTAAAAGTCGTTTCTGGTTTTGAAGTCTCGGCGAGTCCCACACACTCACCGATGTACAAAGCGTTAGGGTCTTCCTTGGACGGTTCCTGCGGATCAAACTTGATGCAGGACGCTTCACCGAACAAGAAATTCGCAAGAAATGCCTGGGCGGCGACCGGCGCGGGGTGGGCGAGCGCGATCGCTCTGAATGCGCAATAGCCGAGTCGAATACACTCAACTCGCGAAATCCCCGCGAGGTTGGGAGGGGCACAACGCCCAGAATGCTAGCGCAGCCTAAATTCGCAAAGGTGCGCAGATGCCATTGGCAAGTTGATGGCCAACGACCCCTAGGGGACGATCGTCAAATGAAGTGACTTGGAGGTGATGTTTGCCCAACTCAAGACACTGACCGCAATTGCTGTGGCGGCGTTTCTTCAACCGGCGCCGCTCCGAATTCCGCACAACCCGTTCTTTCTCGGCGCCCTCTCGGTCCTCTTCGCTGGGACACTCGTCCTCGGCCGATTCCGCACATGTCAGCACGCGATGCTGAGGAATTGGCATCACGCTCAAGGCATAAAGACAAATCCACAAAGCTACAAGTCGTGAGAAACCCGACCGGTTTGTCGCTTGCCGTCTCAGCACCTTCAAAACCTTTCATTCGAACCACCACGAGGCTTGTCATCGTTAAGCGAATGCCAAGAACCCCAATGAGTCTGCTGAATTTATAGCAAATGGAGGAAAATGTCAAACCCGGAATCGCTGCGAGTTGTGGCGTCATCAGAAGTATTCCGCTCTGGCTGCAGCACGGTCAATCGAGTCGAACGAGGATTGGATGACCTCCGATGCTGGCCTTGATAAAGAGTCGCTTTTAAGCGGCTTGTGCATTGCTGATAAAAGCATGTATTGACTAACCAACAGTTCGCGTGTTCATCCCTGTTCTTACTTCAGTTACTCGAAAAAATCATGAGGACGACTACTGATAGCAAGACTGCGTTGATGGTTGCACACCCAGGTCACGAGTTGCGTGTTTGGCATTGGTTGGAAATTGAATGTCCACGGGTTGTAGTGGTGACGGATGGTTCAGGTAGGTCAGGTGCATCCCGGAAAGGAACCGTGCTGTCCGTCACGACATTCTGGAGTTTTCAGCGCGAGTTCTCACGCCGCAACGTACTCAATTCCATCTGATTGATTGATCTGCCTGACCCCGGAACGAAGATGGGGCCATGGAAACCAAAGCAC
>JAPKCI010000410.1 GCA_028823035.1 Rubripirellula sp. | reverse complement strand
TGACTCGGTTACTGGTGACTCGGTTACTGGTGACTCGGTTACTGGTGACTCGGTTGGTCATCCAGATTCAGGTTTCTCGTGTGAATCAGGCGAATCGACAGATAGGTTAGCAATCCAATCGGTCCGAGCAAAAAAGTGAGCAGCAATGCTGGAACGGTCATCCAGTGGGGAATGCCCAGACGGCGAGCGTCACGGACTTCCCAGCAGCCGACAAACATGTCGAAGACGAGATAGTGAATCCAGCCAGCCAGGACGACATCGGGATTTGAGAAAAGTTGCGTAACGCCGTCGAGCGATGTGAAACTACCTTGCGCCGAGCCAAAATCCGAGACCACAAGATAAAGGTAAGTTAGCGACAGCAGACCGCAGAGACCGAGCGGAATCAGGCGTCCCGCAAAGACAGGAAAACGCGGAGTCACGATCAGCACAATCCAACCAATGGCCGTCGCGTTGTTGCAAATCAGGAACAGACTTTCAGGAAGCAAGGTGGCACCTGTTTGGATACAAGAATAAAAGGCCTCCCTCAGGCTTGCCTTCTGCAATGATATCCTGCTGCAATGATATCCTGCACTTTGCCGGCAGATGATCGCGGCGACATCCTGCTGTGCACCCAAGACTCATATCAACGGTGAGTCGAGGTCGAACTGATGGACCGAATTCCACAGCCAGTGCCATGCTATCAGATGAAATCAAATCTGTGCTGTTTCCAGATCGGTGGTAGCCGTGCCGTTGGTTGGATTTGGGAAATTCCTTCGTTTCAGGACATTGTCGTGGCGTCAGTCAATCGCGGGGTTGCAGTCAATCGCGGGGTCACAGATACCCCTGGAGAGGCAGGGCAGCCCAACCAACGCAATCTCCTGCGCCACTCTTGCCACCGTGCAATCAGTACGCGCAATCAGTCAGGACTCGCAATCAGTCAGGACTCGCAATCAGTCAGGACTCGCAATTAGTACTCGCAATCTGTATCGCAGACGGCAGTTGCCAGAAAAAATCAATATGTGGCATCGCGGCGTTCAGTCGTTCCGAACCGCAGTTTCGGCGACAAATGATCGACGATTCACGTCGGATTGATAGCCAGATGGTCGTTTTCAGATCGCGGCGTTGATTTGCAAAGGTTGGACGAGGATTCTAGACTCCGAGGCTGTCAACGTCTTGTGAAGAAGAAAAGAAGGGACCCGAGGAGTCTGGATATGGACGAAGTGATCAACGTGAGTCTGGTTCGCTGTGATGAATCACCCGAGCAACGGTCTGAAATGGTTTCGACAAGTATCGAAAGGTCACTGATCGAAAAACGATCAATCAGTGCGTCGGAGCAGCAGATTGCAGCGAACGAGGCTAAGGGGTTGCACCTCGCTGCTGCTCATCCAGATCACGGTGTCGTGACCTATTTGCAGGAGGTAACGCAGGGTGGATTCTTCGTTTACGTCGGGGAACCAGATGAGCTGCAAGAACATTGGTTTGGAACTGGTAGTTGGGTTGCCTTTAACGACGATCGGGGTTCCGGCCATGCGTCGAAAGTAGGACCCGATGGGTGCACACGGACGTTTCGAATGTTGGGCGGCCATCTGGCAGACTAACGAGGCGGGTAGACTGTGGTGGGGTCAACCATGTAGGGAAAAATAATGCCGATTTCAGTATTGGGAAGTAGAAATTTGATTCATTCGAGCCTCTGTCACGCTGCCAGTATTTTATTGTTATCGATGTTCGGAATCGCGCAGCGGAGTTGGGCTGACGACTCTGTGCGGCCCGTCCAGAATGATCGGCCCAATATTCTCTGGATCACTGCCGAGGATATGAGTCGGACTCTTGGGTGCTATGGGGATGGCTATGCCATCACACCGTGCATCGATCAACTGGCGACTCAAAGTGCACGCTACACGCATGCCTTTGCCACGTCACCGGTTTGTTCTCCCTCGCGTGCTTGCCTGATCAATGGTTGCATTGCCACAACTCAGGGGGCTCATCCGATGCGATCGCTGATGCCAATACCAGACCAGTTGAATGGATTTCCCGCCTTATTGCGTGAGATTGGTTATTACACCACCAACAATGTAAAGACCGATTACAACTCAGGTGGTGAATCGCAAATTTTGGCAGGTTCATGGGATGCATGCAGCGACCAAGCTGACTGGCGAGGCCGCCAGCCAGGACAGCCTTTTTTTGCGGTGATGAATTTGATGGAAAGTCATCAATCGCGATCGATGGTTTGGCCTTACCAACAGTTTCAGGATGAAGTTCAAGTTCACCTGTCGGCCCACCAGATTCACGATCCTGACCTAGCTCCCTTGCCGCCCTATTATCCCGACACCCCGTTGGTGAAGAAGACGTTGGCTCGTTATTACGACTGCGTCACGCGGATGGACCAACGGGTGGGTGAAATTCTGGAGCGATTGAAGGCTGATGGTTTATACGAAGACACAATCATCTTTTTCTACTCGGACCATGGCAGCGGAATGCCTCGGCACAAGCGGGCGTTACTGGATAGCGGTATGCGAGTCCCGTTGTTGATTCGCCTCCCTGAGAAATATCGCCACATGGCTCGCTCGGTGGCGGTCAGGGGAGTGGTTGATCGTCTAGTGAACTTTGAAGACTTTGGACCAACGGTACTCAGCCTTGCTGGTATCGATGCGATTCCGGGCCACATGACGGGCCGTGCATTCCTGGGATCTCTCGATGCACCACGCCGCGTTTATCTATTTGGTCATCGCGATCGGGTGGATGAAATCATGGACATGGCCCGCAGCGTTCGTTCCCACGACTTCCTGTACATCAGAAATTACATGCCCCACCTCGGATACAACCAACCAGGGGCCTGGATTGATCAAGCTGAGGTTCGTCAGGAATTTTATTCGTTGGCTGTTTCGGGCAAGGCGACTCCAGCACAGTTGCAGTACCTTTCCGGCACAAGACCACCGGAGGAACTTTACAACTGCGTGGAAGACCCGCTCAATTTGAATAACCTTGCCTACTCATTGAATCATGAAAAGTTGGTGACGCAAATGCGAAACACATTGCATCGCCATTTGGTCCAGTCACGCGATCTGGGCCTGGTGCCCGAAATAGAGTTGTGGCGGCACGCCAGGGCGATGCCTCCGATGGAGTGGGCGAAAACCGGAGACTTTGACGCCGAGCGTTTACTGGCTGCTGCCGAATTGGTTGGCACTGACGACTTTGGTGCGATTTCTGAGGCGCTTGAAGATAGTCATCCGTCCATTCGTTATTGGGGTGCCGTTGCATGCAGTGCTGCCGATGTTTTACCAGCCGAAGCCAGGGAACAACTACAGGCCATGTTCGATGACGCATCGCCGGCAGTCGCGATCGAAACCGCTAGTGCCGTGGCTCGTCATGCGGGCGATCCAAAAGCAATTGATTCGCTCGTGCAATGGTTCGACAATGACGATCGAACGACAGTTTTACATGCAGTTCGGGCGATCGAGATATTGGCCAGTCCCCGTGCTAATGCGGCGGTACGCCGGTTAGCGGATCGCTATCAGGATGAACCTGGCGACTTGGCCTGGTTCATTCGTTTCTCCACCAGCGGTTACCTGAGCCGCCAAAAGTAATCCGACTTCCAATACGGCTTACTCTGGCAGTCTGTCTGGCGGGTCAAGCGTGGCTCATTGGCGACGCTTTCGTTCTCCCGCCCGACTAGCGGTCACCCCGCATTCGCTGGAACTGCTCACGCATTTCATGCACCTCTCTTTGTATTTGATCGAGGCGTTCGTTGACGGCATGGATTGCGCGATGTGACTCCTCAACCAAATGCTGCACTTGTTGATGCTCGGGGCCATCATCTTGGTGGAGTTGGCGTTCCATATCTTCAACGCGATGCATGGCTTCTTCTGCGAGATCGTTCATGCCAGCATTCCTGAGATGTTCAAATGCCATTCTCATGTGTTCAAGTCTCTCTTGAATTGGCAGCCCGCCTGAATTGTGTGGGTGTTGGTCAGGACCACCGTGTGGAGTTTCATGTGGCTGGTCGTGGCCATGTCCCCGATCGTCATGCCCTTGGTGTTCGCGGTTCTGGTGATCGCGGTTCTGGTGATCGCGGTTCTGGTGATCGCGGCCCTGCTGTTCGCGGTCTTGGCGTTCGCGGTCTTGGCGTTCGCGGTCCTGCTGTTCGCGGCCTTGGCGTTCGCGGTCCTGCTGTTC
>JAPKCI010000409.1 GCA_028823035.1 Rubripirellula sp. | reverse complement strand
CGTTGGTGCGCTTCATCCACTCGGAGCGGTAGCGACCCGGGTTGTCACTACTTTTGTAACTCCAGTCAGCGTTACGATTCTGGCGATCCCAACCGTCTGTGAACCACCACTCATCGTCGATTCGATAAAGGTTACCCTTAACGCCATCAGTAAAATTGCGATCAAGAAAATCGTTGGCGACCGGTTCAACCTCCTCTCGCATTTGCGGGGAGCTATTGTTCATCGTAAACCAGATCATTTCATTTTCATTCACAACATGGCCCATCAAATAGAGCATATACCGAGTCAGGCGGTTGCGACTAACGCGGCCGTTGGCGTCGTCGTCCCATGAGAGTTTGTATTTCCCCCGGAAACGCCGATCGTTGGGCATTTTCCACTTGCCCCGGTTCAGATGGTTGCCGCGCGTCCACGGGCTGCCGCTGTTGCGCATTTCGCAGTTGTATCGAATATCCTTTTCGTTTGAGATGAACGTGGCGTTGAAATAGTGGTTGGAAAGGCGCGGGAAATTGTACTTATATTTCGAACTGCCACCGTTGCTGACCGCGCCCATGTCGTAGGCGGAAACCACCAGTCGCACTGATCGCAGGTCCATCTTGGGCTTGCGATTGTCCACAACGTATAATGCCGGCCGACCCGGACCCCACTTTGGTTGACTATAGACCGCCCCAGTCTCGGTCCGGGCCTCCACGTAAAACTGCACACGTCGGCCATTGGTTCTGTGCTCAGTCAGTGTGCCGGTGAAAACACCGTCGCCTGCCACCTCATCCCCACCACGGCTGCCGTCGTCGTACATTGTCTTGGTTTTCCAGGATCCGGTGTTATTCGAGGAGTCGGCGCGATGGCGCACGCTCACCGTGGACAGCGGATCGGCTGATGTGATTCGTGCAGTGACGCGCACCGACTGACTCGACGTTGGTACAGCCGGACTGTGCAGCAGTTGATCGACTTGCGGCGGCGTGTTGACGGTAAACGTCGAATTGCGCTTTCCGGGAGTGCCAAGGTTCTCCGGAATTTCGATGAGAAAACTGCCGGCGACACTCTTATCCCATGTCCACGCGATCAACCTAGGGTTGCCTCGAACCCATCGCGCCCTGAACTTAATAGTAAGATCATCGTTACGGCGGACATCATCACTCATGTCGATTTCCATCCGATTAGGCCTGTTATCACCGTGCCCATCAGAGATAAGGTGCAGATCCTGGCCATCCAAGTATGTCGCCCAGTGGTTGCCCTGAGCCAGCCACCCGTTGGCACTTCGATTGTTGGTTGACATTTTTTTGGCATTTGTAAGGACGTTCTTCTTTGTTCGAGAACTGACCGCTTCGATCTCTGATAGAACGATCTCCGAGTCGCCGACTAGATGCATATGAAACTCCCGGTAATCGGCAGCGCTGCCCATGGTTTTTAACTGTCGCCAACGGCCGGTGGCGGTGTATTGTCGAAAACTACTCTTGGTTGTCTCATCGCTGTCGCGCCAAGCCGAAGGCAGCCTGTTGTCTGCCCACGGATTAACCAGTTCCATGCTGCTACCACCTCCCTTGGTCCCGCCTGGCCAGTCGCCGTGATTACTGTAATCAACCTCATCAGCAACGTTGCCGTAGGCATCCTCTAGCCGTAGTAATTCGCCTGGGTTACTCAACTCCCCGCCGTAGTTTCCGAGCACGTTGTTCAACTTGTAAACCCGGCGGACATAGTCGATATCCGCAGCAATCACGAGGAAGTCTCCCGCCGCTATGGATGTGCCTGATGGAAAGGTAAAATTTACACCATCGACAAAACGCCAGCCCGAAAGGTCAACAGCCTCGGTGTCACGGTTGAATAACTCGATGTACTCGCCGCTACGATGATCACCTGGAGGATTAAACATGACTTCATTGATTACCACATTCTCGTGCCGTGCCGGGTTGTTGACGCCCCCCTTCGTATCCTTGGCCACGGCAAACCACTCGCTGCCACCGTCGGGAAAGGCCTGCACTGAGCCTTCCCCATCAGGACGCTCAAACATCTCCGCCTGCATCACCGTATCGGCATTGAGCAGATATATCGGCATTTGGCCCCTCGCCTCGAAATTCACCGTAACAACGTTCCTGCCACGGGCCGATACTTGACCAAACAGCGGTGTACGATCGGAAAAATCACGTCTCGTAGTCACCGACAAACCGTCTAAATCCACTACACCTTCACCGCCGTTATAAAGCTCCACCCAGTCGATGGCGCCCTCGCTGTTAAAGTGTACCTCGTTCAAACTGAGCGATTGCCCAAGCAAAGCACGACTCATGTTCGCCGTTGCCGGCGTGGCGTCGGTGAATAGAAACCATTCGGATCCTCCGCTCGGCTTGCGGCCGATCGAGCGGCCGTCCAGCACCACGTCGGCCCTGATCGCTGTTACCACGGTCTTGCCATCCGGCTTCGCCAAATAAACCGTCACCGGTGACTTGACACTAAGTCTGGCAGCCGAGAATGAAATCGTAGCCAGCGAACGGGCTGCAATTTTCAACGGCCGCGTGATCTTCCTCTTGTTGAGGGCGCCGGGATCATCGCTCAAATAGTAATTCCGAAGATCGATAACTTCATCGGTAGGATTGTAAAACTCGATGAAGGCATCCTTGCCGGCAGTTGGATGGATTTCGTTGATTACAACCCCCTTGGCCGCTGGGACCGATGCACTCAGGCGACATCCAAAAACAATATCCGAGCTGGTTGTGTTCGTCTGATGCACCTCCACTGCCAGCACATTCGAGCCGTTTTTTAAATTACCAGGACCGATCGTCACGACGCCCTTCTCCTCGGTGGCATCGCCTACCGTTGCAGATGTTCTGGTGGTAAAGCTCACCGTCCCGTTCGGCATACGCGAGCGGCCCACCTCGGTGCCGTTGAGATAATACACAGCACCGTCGTCGACAACTTGGTCGATTGTTAGCGTGACATCAGTGGGATCCCCGTTGTAAGTAAATTTTTTCCTGAAGTAGTAGCAAAGTTGGTTTCCCTTGTTAATTTCGGTTTTGATGCCTGGATCAGGCAATGCGGAATTCTCCAATCCTAGCAGACCACGGCCGGACTTCCACGAGGTGTCACTATAGGTCGCTCTTCGCCACGCCGTTCCAAGATTTTTATTTTGGTCATTGTACTTCCAAAGGTCGCCATAATCGAGGAGCACAATACCGGATGTCAGATTCACCTCCGGGCTGGCCACCGGAGTCTCAACACCGAGCACCGGATCGCCGCCAGGCGTTCCGCCTGGCCGCTTGCTGAACGACCAGTTACGCCAGTCGTCCACCACAAGGTCAGGGTTTTGCAGCACCAGCGTGTGCCCTGCACCATCTGCAGCAACCGGCCACTTGCCGCGATCGCTGTAGCTTAGCGTGCACACCCGTACGCCATTTTTATCCCTCACCATGATACGACCGCCATCGTTGGGAAGGCTGCCCTCCCACGGCCCGAACACCTTTACACCCGAAGGAATGCCATAGCGTTGCCGAAACGATCCTGGATCAATATTTGTTAGAATGATCTTTTGCCAATGACCAAGGAATGCTTCGTCAACCCTGTTTCCGTCAAACGAAGAGAAATCCAACTCAACGTCGCCCCGCAGTTTCCAGCCGGCGATATCAAACGGCGTGGCGGTAATATTTGATAACTCGATCCATTCGGGCGAATCACCGCGCGGATTGTACATGACCTCGTTGATCACGACATGCTCCGCCCTCACTCCGCTCGCCACCAAGGCAGTCCAAGCGACTGTTGCTCCAATTAAAATCCTATTCATTATTAACTTTGGAATTCAATAGTAATCTGCATCTCTAAAAAGTTCTTTGGTTTTCTCCCTCTCCCCGGCCCTCTCCTGCGGGGAGAAGGAGCTTGGCCAAGCACATGTCCGGCTTAATTCCTTCTCCGGAGAAGGTGCCCGTAGGCCTGATGAGTGTGGAATCCTGGATTTTTTTTAAAAGCCACATTTTGATCGACTGCTTGATAAAACCCACTCCCTTTACACAGCCGGAACAAAACAGGTTTCGGTGATGGAAAAAATGCAGCAACCGTTGTGCCGGGGGCATTTATAGCCGATTTTCAGAAAATGAAAACCGTTTTCCGGCAATCACGCGCCCTGCCCACGCATCCAGAGTGCCAATAGCGCGATGCTCAGTCCGGCGATCAAC
>JAPKCI010000115.1 GCA_028823035.1 Rubripirellula sp. | reverse complement strand
CTGCCTTACTGTCGCTGCCTTACTTCTGCACAGGCACCGCAGAACCAGGCTGCGGCTCCGGAAACGAAACATCTTTTGAATCGGGGTGAAAGTTTTGCCATGCTTTCCGAAAGGACATGATCCCAACCCATTGGTCCAGCTCCGACCCCTTGAGGGGACCATTCAAAGCTTGACCGGTTCGCGCATCCCACAGGCTGCCTGTTTCAGAGTCCAGCATGCGTCGCTTGCCTGCTTGGTTAAACACCAACACATTGCCAGCGACTTCACGAGAGAAAACACGAGGGACGGTGCCTTCGGCGTCGTAGGTCGCCAACAATGGTTCAGTGTCAATTTGAAACGAAAACACAGGGACGGCTTGCAAATCCGCAAATGACAAAGCCCACGCCTTGCCATTGACCTCAAAGCCAAAAAGGAAACGCGTCGCGTCACGATAAAACTTGCTGGTGTACTCGGCTCGCCTGGTGGGCATTTGCATCACGGTCGTTTCAGGGTGTGTTTTCTTCCACACCGCCCATGTCACCATATCTGAAACCAACGGTTTGAGTTCTCTTCCCCGTAGCGGTCCCCTCATTGCCCGGCCCAGCAAATGAGCCCACTCACTGCCTGTTTCCACGTCGCTCATCACCAAACTGCGCATCCACAGTTTTCCTGATACTCGCAAAGTCAACACTTTGTCATCTACTTTCCGGACGTACACGACGCCGTTATGGCAGAGATGTCACCACGTTGCGGCGATAGGAAGTCCGCCGAGTTTGTCGTTGATAATCTCGCGACTCGGCCCGGTCAGTTCGTTGATTCGGTAAGCACGTGATTCACCGTTGATCTCGACACCGAGGACAAGTTCATTGTCAGGAACGTTAGCCTTTTCCGCAGATGCAATATCGGGATTGGTAATCGCACGCATCGGTTTCTTCAACACTTGCCGCGGCCGATAACGATCCTCAACTTCCTGTCCCATGATGGCAGCGGACACAAGCAGAACCGAAGGCAAAAGAAAAGCGAAACGAAGCATAGAATCACCTGCGAGTGGTGTGACTGTTCACAAAGGCGTAGCGAACAGCGTAGCACGCTAAGCACCAGCATTCGAGCGACTTAGCGAAGCCCGACTTTGTCAGTTCGCGTCACTCGCCCCAGCGTTCCATCAGAGAGTTATCAATCTGCAGCTGATCCAGAATTCGGCAGACGATGAAGTCAATGAGACAATCGAGCGACTTTACACCGTGATACCAACCTGGCATCGCCGGTAAAATCACAGCCCCCGAAGTCGCCAGACGATGCATGTTTTCCAGTTGAAGAACGCTGAGCGGAGTCTCGCGCGGCACGAGGATCAGCTTTCGTTGTTCTTTCAGGTGAACATCAGCTGCCCTCTGGATCAGGTTTTCTGATGCCGCTCTAGAGATTCCACTGAGGGTACTGCCACTGCATGGACAGATCACCATGGCGCGAGTCCTGAATGATCCACTAGCGATCGGTGTCATGTAATCGTCGTACTGATGAAAGCACAGTTTGCCCACTGATAGACTTGTTGTGACAAGAGTTGGATCTGTGAGCGCAGGCCTGCCGGACCACTCCGGAACGCAACAAATGAGTTCTTCGAGGTCCGGATTTTTCAAATTGACGGTCACACCGAGTTCCTGCTTGATCACAGAAGCACCGCTCGGGCTGATTACCAAGTGGGTTTCCAGCCCTGCCTTGATCAGCACCTGCAGCAAGCGGACGGCATACATACTGCCACTGGCGCCAGTCACTCCCACCACGATTCTGTCGACGCTTGTCATGCGTCCTCCTTTTCCGGCCCCTCAAGAGGCTTTGAACCTTCATAGATGGTTGCAACACCGAACGTTAAGGGAGTGAAACTCACTCGTTCCATTCCAACCGCGACCATTCGATCTGCCAGTGCTTGGCCATCGGGGAACTGGCCGACTGACTCGGGCAGGTACTCGTAGGCTGCCTTGTCATTGCGGGCGAACACCTGGCCCAGTCGCGGCAAAACATGTTGGAAGTAAAAACCGTACACCTGTCGCAAGCCGATCATGGTCGGCCTCGAGAATTCAAGCACCATGACTTGACCACCTGGGCGACAGACACGCAGCATTTCACTGAGCCCCAAGACTGTATCGGAGACGTTACGCAGTCCGAACGCAACCGTCACACATTGAAATTGATCGGTCTTGAATGGCAGGGACTGGGAATCGGCTTCAATGAAATCGATATCTGAGCCCTGCTTTTCGGTCTGACCACGCTTGTCTCTCGCGATCTCAAGCATCGCATGGCAGAAATCGCTGCCAACCACCTGGACGTCCTTGGGAGCGTGCTTTGCCATTGAAATGGCTAGGTCGCCCGTGCCAGTGCAGGTGTCGAGAACCGGTTGCCCCGCCTCGTAGCGTAGCCGGCGGACGGCTCGATACCTCCAATACCGATCGATGTTCATCGACAGTACGTGGTTCATCGTGTCGTATCTGGGCGCAATCTGGCGAAACATCTCCCGAACACGGGCGTTGCTCTTATCGACGCCTTCCGCCGACGGCGGCGCGGTTGCCGGATCGGATTCGACGGCCGTTTTGTTCATCAGTCTCTCGTGGGCTGTTTTTCAAACATCTATGATATTCTAGCATCCAGGCGAATCATCGCCGACCAGTCGCTTTCACCCAGCTAACACTCGCTCAATGAAAACCCTTCTGTTCGACATCGACGGGACCCTTCTGCTGAGCAATCACAGCGGAACACACGCTCTTAATGCAGTACTCAGCGAGGTTTTCGGAATCGAAACTCCCTGCTTGGACGTTGTTTTTTGCGGCAGAACCGATGCCTCACTGCTACCCGAAGTATTACAACGCAACGGCGTTTCCACCACCGAGCAGAACCTTCAGAAGCTGAGAGATGCTTACACCGACTGTTTACCCCACGCATTGCACGTGCATGGCGGCACTGTTCTACCGGGTGTGGCAGAGTTGCTGCCGAGACTTGCGGCGCGAAACGATCTACGCTGTTATGTGATGACCGGTAATCTGCAGCAAACAGCAACGCAAAAACTGCAGCATTTTGGCCTGTTAAAGTACTTTCAGGGTATCTTTGGCGGCGATCACGACACTGATCGACGGCAACTGGCCCAGCGAACGGCTACGTCCCTTCGGAAGAAACACGAACATGAACCGCAGGGAGAAACCATCGTGATCGGAGACACACCAGCGGACATACATTGTGGTCTTGAAATCAATGCAACGGTGGTGGCCGTGTGTACCGGGCAATTCGAACGTCCGGCCCTGGAACTTGCCGGGGCGCACCAGATACACGATGATTTTTCCAATAGTGAAACCCTGTATCAATGGCTGGTCAAATGAGGACTGATGCTTCGGTCCCGGACTGGGTAACTTGGCGATTCCTATGATCCTGCACATCGACATGGATGCTTTTTATGCTTCCATCGAGCAGCGAGATGACCCAGCTTTGCGGGGTATGCCTGTGGTAGTTGGCGGCGCGGGGCGGCGCGGGGTCGTCGCTGCCGCAAGTTATGAAGCTCGCCGATACGGAATTCGCAGTGCCATGTCTGGCAGCAAGGCTGCCCAATTATGTCCTCATGCAGTGTTTGTCAGCAGCAGGCTGGAGCATTACGCCGAAATCGGCCGCCAGGTACGCGAGATTTTCCTGCGTTATACGCCTCTGGTGCAACCACTTTCCTTGGACGAAGCGTTTCTGGACGTGACGGGCACCACCCGACTATTTGGATCTGCTGAAACGATTGGTGTGCAAATTAAAGAAACAATCAAACAGGAACTCGCCCTGACTGCCAGTGTCGGCATAGCTCCCCTCAAGTTCGTCGCCAAAATAGCAAGTGACCTGAACAAGCCAGACGGATTCTTGAAAGTCGAAGCAGCCGACATCATTGACTTTCTTGATCCGTTGCCTGTTTCGCGGCTCTGGGGAGTGGGACCTGTGGGGAACAGCAAGCTATCCTCACTGAAACTGAAAACCATCGGGGATATTCGCCGCTACGATCGATCAATCCTGAATGAAAAGTTTGGTAATTGGGGTGACCATCTGTGGAAACTTGCAAACGGAATTGACCCCCGCAAGGTCGTGCCGGATCGAACCGCAAAACAAATCAGCCACGAGCGGACGTTTGGTCAGGACATTACGGACCTCGACATGATGCGTGCCGTGATCAGTCACCTCTGCGAACAGGTGGCACGGCGACTCAGGCGAAACGGACGCTACGCCCGCTCAGTGGCGTTGAAATATCGTCGTGCCGATTTTCGCACATTCGTGCATTCTCGGAGCTTCCCAAAGGCGACACAATCAACGGATAGCGTCTATCAAATGGCAGTGATTTTGCTTTCGGAACTAAGGGAACAGCATCCGCAGCCGATTCGCTTGTTGGGTGTCAGTCTCGGAAATCTCAGTGACAATTCAGTTCACCAACTCGAATTGTTTGATGATCAAGACGGACAAAGCTCGCAGCAAGCCATTGATGAAGTGGTCGACCAATTGAGTGACCAGATCGGCCGCGATTCTGTCTACCGCGCGACGAGTCACGACTGGGTCATCCGTCGGCGTGACGAAACTTCGGGTTCCTGACCAGACCTGAACAGTAGCAATCAATCGTGTTCAACCAGATTGCCTTTTAACAACTGGAGCCAAGTCTCCAATGCTGCCGCAGTTGGATGCGGGAACTACGAAAAAAGCGGCATAGAAATCTTTGATCTCTGCGCCGCTTTGTATGAATCAAATTCCAACGGATGCCTCATGGGCATCCCAGCCTGAAACTAACTGATTGGGTTTGGCTCGTAAGGGATGTCTTCAATGGTTTCCATTGGAAGCTTGGCAACAGTCAGCCCTGCCGCAGTGGAAATGCCATCAATTGCCTCTTGTGCTCGCTGAACGATGCTCTCGCGAGTCTGTCCTTTGTAGCTCTGGTTCGATGCACTCGGGCAAACGGGACCTTGGAAGGAGATCGACTCGAGTTGCTTGATCACATCCACATGGTTCAAGCCGCCTTCTTGCTCTGGCAAGACTCGATCGCCTGAATTGACCGCAGAAAGATCCGCATCGGCAGTCACAGATCCTAAACGGACGGCGACGATGTCGTCCGTTCCGAGTTCACGCAACTGCTCAATTGTGCCTTCGCCGACCACCCAGTCCCAAGTATCTAGCAGGATACCAACGTTAGTTTCCGACACTGATTTCAACAGAGCGATGAGGCCATCGACGTTGCGAGTGAAGGGAAATTCTTTTCCTTCCTCAAGCTCTTTGCCAGCAGAAAAACCAATGCCCAATTGAATCCCACGTGGTTCCAGTACCCGCGAGATCTGAGTAAGACGGTTACTCTGAATATCAAAGTACTCATGGTAAGGAAGTCGGTCAGTTGCAGCTGGAACGCGGACATAACTGCGAGTACCGCCGAGTTGCTTCGCCAGATCGGCAATTGGATGCACACCAGCTAGCAGGATGGCAAACGCTTCTTCATCTGCATCAAGATCGATTCCCAGCTCAAAACCACCTATCTGGATCTCGGCGGCTTCAAGGTACTTCGCTGCGTCTTCCACGTTGGTCCGTTGGGCCCGACGCAGCATTTCGTGCATATCCACGTCCATGCCGGTGAAACCATAGGTCAAAGCCAGTTCGATCAATTCACTCTGGCGGCCATTAATTCCCAGCGACGCGGGGGAGAAGTTTTTAATCATTCAACAGTCTTTCGTAAAATGTCTGATTTTGTAGCGGACACAGGTCGCGATTGAGCAGCGACGGGTCCAAGCCAGCACACTCGCTGGCACATGATTCATATGAAGGTGGCATGATCGCCATCAGGCACCGTTCTACCGGGCCGATCATGCTGTCTATGTACGGTTGGATTTTGGGGGAGTGCATCGACTCCCGAGCCCAGAGTATCGCAGAATCAGGTAGATTCAGCCAAGGGGCTTTTGAACCACAAAATCAACCCTGCCTTCCCGCTGTGTCGCTAATCCACCACACTAAGCCCTGAGCGGTAGGAACGACGCCAAATCACGACTCCAAATCACGATGCCACGCATCACTTTTGGCTGGCTGCCACGCACCATCTCTAGCCCGGAACACCAAGGCCGACCGAGGAGAAAACGCCCGTGACGCCCACAGTGACTGAAAACACCGCCAAAACAGCTGAAGTGATCTTGCTTGGAACCGGCACCAGCGTTGGCGTCCCCGCGCTCGGATGTGACTGTGATGTCTGCACCAGTGACAACCCCAGAAACAACCGAACCCGCTGTTCCGTTGCCATTCGGACCGAATCTGGCACCATCCTGATTGACACAGCGCCTGACATGCGGACGCAGTTGCTACGTGAGTCCATCCCCTTGATCCATGCAGTGATCTACACGCACGAGCACGCTGATCATCTTTTTGGCCTCGACGACCTGCGTTTATTTCCTTTTCGTCTTGGTGCACCAGTCCCGCTGTTCTGCGAAACCAACGTCGAAGCCCGGATTCGAAAGTCATACGATTATGCCTTTCGTGACCAAGCTGAAACGCATCCGGGGGCAACCCCGCAGCTGGAAATCAAAACCATCCAACCCGACACGGCATTCCAAGTCCTTGGACTGCGGATCCAGCCTATCCGCATGTCGCACGGTCCAAACTTTGAAGTGCTCGGTTTCCGGATCGGTGATTTCGCCTATTGCACTGACACCAACCATATTCCGGAAACTTCGCTCGAACTGCTCCAGGGGCTTGATCTGTTGGTGATCGACGCTCTGCGTCAGAAACCCCACCCAACTCACTTTACAGTGACCGAGGCTTGTGAGATCGCGAAACGGATCAAGGTGCCGCGCACCTACTTGACTCACATCTGTCACGACCTGGACCACGATGCCACGAATGCCTCACTGCCAGACGGGGTGGAAATGGCATACGACGGACTTCGGTTTAGCATTCAGTTGCCCTGAAGCAACTGCCAAACAAATCCATTGGCAACGAGCTGGCGATCCGTTTCGCCGTTACCGCTTGAATGCATCCGGCGTGCGCAAACCCGGTTAGCCGTCACACCCCTAGCAGCCCCGTCACACCCCTAGCAGCCCCGTCAAACCCCTAGCAGCCCCGTCAAACCCCTAGCAGCCCCGTCAAACCCCTAGCAGCCAACGACCAGCCAAAAGCCAGGCAGGAATCAGAAAGATTCCCGCCAATGACGTAGAGAGAATCACCTTGATCGAAGTCTCGGTATCGCGACCGTACAGTCGGACCAGAACAATCGGAAGCACTGCCGCTGGCATCGCTGCCTGAAGCAAGACAACTTCGCGCATCTCAACAGTCAGTCCAATGCCAACCACAGCAAGGATCATTAACAAAGGTAAGATCAGTTGGCGAATGACAATCGCGGAGACATTCACTGCAGATACCCGAAACCAAGACCAGTCGCCGAGGAAATCTACAATGATCGCACCACTTAACAATAGTCCCATCGGTATCGCACAGTCACCCAACCCACGCACTGTTGACATCATCGCGATCGGCAAATCATCGGTATCGATAGTCGCCTTCATAAGGCAAGCAAAGATCACGGCTAGAAAAGGAGGACTGATCATTACCCGCCGCCAGCCGCGACCAGGAACACCGCTAATAATCGCAACACCCACGCTCCAGAGTGCAAGATCCACTCCCACGTTGTGGAGGATCAATTGCAACATCGCTTCGGGGTAAAAGGTTTCCGCCAGCGGCAGGGGAATGTAACCATAGTTACAGATTCCGACACACAGCGCGAACGCGCGTTGTTTTGAATCGCTGTCCAGACCAATCAGCGGTCCTATTTTCCTTGCAAACAACAGCCCCACCGCAAACCCGACGGTGGTCGCAACGAATCCAAACAGAGGCGGTGCCCACGCCGTCGTCAATGAAGCAAGCTCCGGATCTTCCAGAATTCGACTGATGAAGTAGGCGGGAAGCATAATGTTGGCAGCCAGATTCGCGAGCGAGCGATCCGCCTCGCGAGTCAGCCACTCACGTCGTCGGCAAAACGCCCCAATCGCCATTACCAAAAACACGCCCAGCACGCTGCCGATGATTGGCCAGAAGTCTTCCATACCACCTGCCCTTGGGGCGTTCCTATTTTTGGTTATTCAAGTTTGATTCCATCGAATTCAGGCTTCGTCGGAAATTTGAATCAAAATGACGCTATCTGCCAGTTGGTCGGGAACAGACAATGGGGAGGAACCGAAGTGCATCCCTTGGCCCAGATCGTAGCTGAGAAGCGGATTCACGGGAAATGGGTACCCCAAGACATCATGAACAGAACGGCGGTGGCTTCCCAGCAGGCGGCTCAATTGACTAATATTTGTCCATGGAAATGACAAATGTAGCAATCGTTGGTTTGGGTACGGTCGGAACCGGGGTTGCGCGACTACTGCTGGACCATGGTGACCGAACCGCCAGACACGCTGGACGGACCCTGTGGTTAAAGAAAGCTGTCGTGCGTGATTTGCAGCGGCCCCGCGGGATTGACATGCCCAAGGGTGTTCTGACTGACTCATTGCAGGACGTGATCGATGACGATCAAATCACTGTGGTGGCGCAGCTGATCGGAGGGCTTGAACCAGCTCGCACAATCATGCTGTCCCTGATGGAATCGGGGAAGGATATCGTCACTGCCAACAAGGCCTTGCTGGCTGAGCACGGGCCGGAACTCTTCACACGAGCACGCGAACTTGGCCGCAGTATCGCCTTTGAAGCGGCCGTCGCGGGTGGCATTCCCATCATTGCCAACATCAGTCAGTGCCTTTCAGCCAACCAGATTCGTTCATTGGAAGGTATTCTGAATGGAACGAGTAACTTCATTGTTACCCAAATGGATGAAAATGGTGCCGACTACGCCGACGTGGTCCGTGAAGCCCAGCAACTGGGATACGCCGAGGCCGATCCGACGATGGATGTGGATGGAACCGACGCAGCCCAGAAACTTGCAATTCTTGCGCACCTCGCTTTCGGCGCCACCGTCGACTGGGCTCAGATACCCCGCACAGGCATTGTTGGACTTGATCCGGACGATCTGCGTTACGCCCGTAAACTTGGCTACCGAATCAAACTGCTTGCAATTGCAAACCTCGCAGAGGATGGACTCGAACTATCAGTCTCCCCCACCTTGGTCCCGGAAGGCACGCCTCTTGCTGAGGTCCGCGATGCCTACAACGCAATTCAGGTGATTGGTGACGCCGTTGGTCCAGTTTTCTATCACGGCCTCGGAGCCGGTCAGATGCCGACCGCATCAGCCGTAGCCGCCGATCTAATTGATACGGCTGTGGGAAGAACCCGTCTGACCTTCCAAACGCTCGAATATTTCTCGATCGACCAACCTCCACGGGTAAAACTGAGAGACGCCGATACCAGTTCTGGGCGTTACTATCTCCGTTTGCGGGTCGCAAATCATCCGGGGACACTGGCTGCGATCGCAGCAGTGCTGGCGCAATATGGGATATCCATTGCATCCGTGATTCAGCACGAAGGAAGCGACGGCAGAGTCCAACTCGACCCCGTCCCACTTGTGATCATGACGCACGTTGCAACGGAGGGTGCCGCCCGGTTGGCTACTGCCGATATCGAGGCGCTCGCATCCGTGACTGGACCGGTCGTGCGGCTCCGCGTGAAGGATTGACGGTTAGTTGGGTGCCAGTCATTGAAAACTCAACTCTTTGGCGGCTCGGTTGTCTCACGCAGGTTCTCAAGAGGCTACTTATCCATAGGGATGATTCCGCCTTTGGCGTTACGCCCTTCCAACTGCTACAACCCCCAAAAGGGTCACCACCGCGACGAAGCGATACCAATTGGTGTGGCTTGACCGGGGAAGCCAAAAGAGCCTAGTCGATGATCCACGTCCAGCACCTGACGAAAACTTACGACGATCTCAGTCGCGGTTGTTTCGTCGCAGTGGATCGTGTGTCCTTCTCAGTCGGCCGCGGTGAGATTTTTGGATTACTGGGGCCCAACGGGGCAGGAAAAACGACGGTGCTTCGGATTCTAAGCACTGTCCTCTCACCGACCAGTGGTCAGGCCAGCGTTGCTGGCTTTGACGTCGCAGCTGACCCGAGTTCGGTGCGTCGAAATATCGGCTTCGTCAGTAACAACACTGCCATCTACGATCGCATGACGGCCTGGGAACTGGTCGGATATTTTGGTCGGCTGCATGGCATGTCACGAGACCGTCTTACAGAGCGGCTGGAAATACTCTTTGACCAACTTCGAATGAATGAATTCCGAGACTTGCCAGGCGGCAAGATGTCAACGGGAATGAAACAGAAGGTTTCCATTGCCAGGGCCATGGTTCATGATCCACCCGTGCTTATCTTTGATGAGGCAACCCTCGGTCTGGATGTTCTCGTCGCTCGAAACCTGTTGGGAGTGATTCGGTCGCTACGAGATACGGGCAAGTGTTTGATCTTTTCGACGCACATCATGAGTGAGGTTGAACGTCTTTGTGACCGCATCGCGATCATGCACCAAGGACGAATCCTGGACACCGGGACCCTAACCGAGTTGCGTGAGCGGCACAACGAAGACGAATTCGAGGAACTGTTCTTCGGGTTGCTAAGCCGTCACGAAAAAGAAAGCGAACAAAGCTGGAAGGAAGAAATTGACTTCAACAGCAAAACCTCTCCTCCCGGGGGCAGGGGATTGTGAACAGTCCAATTGAATCGCCGCGATCGCAGAACAGAATATCGGACAAGCCGCGTTTCTCAGCGATTCTTCTGATCTACGTTCGCGAGATGCGTGATCAACTGCGGGACAGGCGTACGCTGTTCACGATTGCGTTGCTTCCAATCATGCTTTACCCGCTTGTTGGGATGCTGTTGTTGCAAATTGCGCAGTTCACCCGTGAACACTCGACAACCGTTTGTCTGGTGGGGACAGAGAACCTCGTTTCTGTTCCACCACTGCTTGATGGCGAGGCGTTTTCCGCGAAATACAGCGACGAAGCAAGCAACCTTAAACTCCTCGTCGATGGTTCCGCAGATCTCAGTACAGAGGAGGAAACAAGACAAGAGACAGAGCGCTGGGTGCGTGAAGGCACCTTTGACGTCGTCGTCATCTTTCCCTCTGGTTTTCGTGACCCTGAGCTCCGCCGAACGAGCAAAGCAGCAGCCATTCAGGTGTTGTACAACGTCGCGTCGGATGAATCCCTGATCGCCCACACTCGTATCACCGCGATTTTGAGTGCATGGCGAGTCGATTGGGTTAGCGAATCACTGGCGGCAGCAGGGATCGACATCAGAAAGCTTGAACCATTCCAGTTGAATGCCATCGATCTCGCGCCCGAACAGACGCGTGAAACAGCATTCTGGAGCAAGATGCTGCCCTTCATCATGCTGGTCTGGGCAATGACAGGTGCCTTTTATCCAGCAATTGATCTTGTGGCTGGCGAAAAAGAACGGGGGACTCTGGAAACACTTTTATGTAGCCCTGCCCTCAGAAGCGAAATCGTCTGGGGAAAGCTCGGCGCGGTCACGAGTTTCAGTATGCTGACCGCGTTGCTCAATGCCGGCAGCATGTTGGTCACCAGTACGTTGGTTTTTAAACAGATTGATATGGGTGGTGGTGCAATCGGTCCTCCGCCTCTTGCCCCCATGCTTTGGCTGCTCGTCGCACTGGTACCGCTGTCAGGATTATTTAGCGCACTGGCGCTAGCAGTCGCTGCCATGGCCCGCAGTAGCAAAGAGGGCCAGTATTATCTCATGCCGCTAATGATGATTACCCTACCGCTGGTATTGCTGCCGATGTTGCCAGGGATGAACCTGACAGCGGGCACCAGCCTGATTCCTGTCACGGGAATGTTCTTGCTTGTCCGCACATTGGTCGAGGGACAGTACACCGATGCTCTCTTGCATTTGCCAATGGTTTTTGGCGTGACAATGGGGTGCCTGTGGCTGGCCGTCACGTGGGCCAAACGTCAATTTGAGAGCGAGGCCGTGCTGTTTGGAGGTCAGGAGCAATGGGAACTCGGTATGTGGGTGCGCCATCTGTGGCGAGATCGGCAAACCGTGGCGACACCGGTTCAAGCTTACGCATGCGGCGCAATTATTTTGGTCGCGTTGTTCTTTGGAAAGTTGGCGGTGACAACTGTGCCATCCGGCCTTGCAGGATTGACCAAAATGATCCTCGCGCCACAACTGGGCATGATTCTGATGCCCGCTCTGCTCATGTCGTTAATGCTAACCACGTCCGTCCGCAAAAGCCTGCGGATTCGGATGCCTCACTGGATAACCCTTCCCATGGCAGTATTGCTTGGGATCACATTGCATCCCATGTACCTCATGCTTGCCGAGTGGATTACTTATACGTATCCAATCAGCGAAGATGCGATGCGTGCCATGCAACCATTCACCGAGCAGATTCAAAACGCGCCATGGATCAGCCTGATTTTCCTGATGGCATTCATCCCATCGGTGTGCGAGGAACTAGCTTTTCGAGGATTTATCTTTGCCGGACTGATTCGCCAAAGAGGTCGGATGCGGGCCGTCATAATCACAGCGATCATGTTTGGGATTTCACACGGTGTCCTGCAACAATCGATTGCGGCTACGTTCATGGGTCTGCTACTAGGCTGGATATCGTTACGCACCGGAAGCGTTCTTCCGGGGATGCTCATTCACTTCACCATCAACACTCTGACGGTATCGTTAGATCGAATTGCAACGAGCGGGTGGCGGGGATCTGAATTGTTCATCACTACCTCACAAGCGGGCCCGGCATATCAACCTCTTTGGGTGGTAACGAGCATTGGAATTGCCATCACTTTTCTAATCTATTTTGCAGTCCTGAGGCCACGGATCGATGAATCGCAAGTCGACCTGCTCGACATTGATCCGCATCTGCCTGACCCAGTCGCCCGGCGTCCACTCGCTCAGTGATTTGGATCGAAACCCTCAGCACCACCACCAGACTTTGCGTTGGATCGAATTCAATGAGATCCTGCCGAATTCAATGAGATCCTGCCCCGGTGCTCAAATGTGCGCTCAAATGTGCGCTCAAATGTGCGCTCAAATGTGCGCTCAAATGTGCGCTCAATTGTGCGCTCAATTGTGCGCTCAATTGTGTGCTCAGGATTTGGTTTAGCGCAAGCGCCAAAGAGTTCGCGAACTGGATACAAAACCCTATCTCGCATGTCTGAACTGCAACCAGTACATGGGATGGGTTCTGACGATTCAAACGAACAAACTGAATGCAATGCCTGCTCGTTAGGCATCGAGTGCTGGCAATTTCAGCACCTTGGTCTTCTCCACCCACGGACTTGCGATTGAACAACCGCTAACGTGTGAATATTTAGGGCTGCACAAGCACAGTCTTGGCTTCTTCACAACGGCGACTGCACCATCGCACCATCGCACCATCGCACCATCGCACCATCGCACCATCGCACCATCGCTTAGCACAAAGCGACAGAACGCTCGTCGCTCTTGATACGGCGGATGTAATCGGATGACAACCACGTCAACGTGCACCACGATGAATTGCAGAATGCGGCAAGCCGGTCCGTTCCAGTTGCGGACTCTCAAACTGCGGTCTCTGCAGAGCCGCCACTTGCTGTTTGCCCTGCGACTCCAGACAAGACTGGCGGGCGACAACCAGCCAGTCGCTTTTTTGTGCACGAATCTTGGCTTGCCACCACGCGGCGCCAACAGCGAAACTGAACCCCGCCGTTTACCAATTGCCAATCATGCCTCACAAGGCGTGCTGCATCCATTTCATTGCTATATCACAAGAGGCAGTTCAAGCGTCTGCCGATCGCGGTATCGGACAAAGGATTCAACAAACTCGCGTATCAACTGCCAGCTTTCAGTAAAGCGTCGTCCAAAGCATTTGCGTGGTCATTAACCTGTTTGGATATTCCCAGCCCCATCAAACGCTCCAATGCGTTTTCACTTTCCAAGGCCTTCGATATTTCACGAAGCAGTGCCTCAAGGCTCTGGGCCTTACCAATCGGAAATTTGACATCGTCACTCATCTTGAAGCCCGTGGAAAGTGATTAAATTTTCGGTTCGACCTGAATTTGCCGTAGTATACGGGAAAAAAGCATGGGTTGGACAAAGCCAATTCGATTGCCTGAATGGCTACAGGAAAAGCCAGATTGAGGCCGGTGATTCTTGCACCGATTGTGTAAGGTGGGCACCGGTGTACCTTCTTTTGGCTTCCCAGCGATGACTTCGAGTACACTTTGAGTTGATTATTGAGCCAGCTTCCACAAACTGCGTGCCAACACCGGACCACCGCACCGCCAATCAGATCCGCCCTGCAATATCACTGTCATGAAACAGATCATTGAACCAAAGCCTGGTGACGTGCCAATGACAGGCATGGTGACGTCCGAAGCCTCGCCCCGCTTCCGCCGGCGGGCGATCACTGTCTCGATCATGGTCCACGCAGGATTACTGGTAGCGTTACTTTGCTGGTATATCCCGCATCGCGAGTCGAATCCAAGTCAGGCGTCCTCTGTTCCCACCGGCAACGACGGACAATCTGGCAACGACGGACAATCTGGCAACGACGGACAATCTGGCAACCCATCAGGTTATTCGACCGCACCAGTCTCCAATCCAAATATTCCCGCGGCACAAATCCAGTCATCATTGAAATCCAGTCTCGAGCAAATTGATAATTTGCCTGATGAACAGAAGCTGACCGAACTTGAGAAAAACCTGCGGCGGTTGAATGCAATATCTGATGCAGAATCTGTCGAGCACACGAGCCATACGATTGCAGATGCGTTGCAACTTGTGCCAGGTTCTGTCCCTCTGGACGAGGCCCCCAGCGGAGATTTCGACAGCAACACTGCGCAAATTCACGACATTATCCGAGCGCGAAATGGCAAGGGAAACTGGACCTACAAGTCGGTCCTGGTGGATTCAGTTGGCCGTACGCAAACCGTTGCCATGCCGCTGGTGGAAGGTGAAACCACCTACAACACGTTTCAGCAAATGCAGAAGTTTCCGATGGCTGCAGGCATTTACCGGCAGTTAGTCATGCCGATGCTTCAGAAGATGATTTCGGCGATGGATGTGGCAGAACGGGAAGCCTTGAAAACAGTACGTGACCAAAACAATGGAAACACCGATCGGTTGCTCGTTCCGATTGGCAGTCTTCCTTCTGATGGGCAAGACGCGGCGACTGCCGAGCGGTAAGTCAGTTGAACAGTGTTGCTGATCAATGGGGGTTGGAAAAGCCAAGAGAGACAAATTGGGATGCGGTAATTCAGCCTTCGCTTTCGATCGACAGACAAAGTACAGGCCACCAACATTGTTCAGGCGAACCGGACAGAACCATGAGCCGCCGATTTCCTGAGATACAAAACCACGAAGTAGTGGAGTTAACCAGATGCGGCTAATCAGCATTCCTTTTCTCGTGGTTATGCTTTCCATTCTCGTGGTCGCTGAAGACAGACCGAATATCGTTTTCATTCTCGCCGACGATGCGGGTTGGTCTGATCTTGGATGCTACGGATCCGACTTGTACGAAACGCCGCATATCGACCGCCTTGCGGCTACTGGAGTTCGGTTTACGGACGCCTACGCAATGCCCGTCTGCTCGCCGACACGGGCAGCGTTGATGACGGGACGGCACGCAGCACGGGTGCAAATGACGATCTGGTCGGAAGGCTCGCTCAAAGGCCCACGGAATCGTAAGCTCTTGCAAGCCAAATCGCTTCACAGTTTGCCGCACTCCGAAACGACGCTGGCGAAGCACCTGCAAAACGCAGGTTATTTGACGGCGTTGGTCGGCAAGTGGCATCTTGGGGATGCCGATCACTACCCCGAAACACATGGCTTTGACGTGAACATTGGGGGGACTCATTGGGGTGCGCCACAAACATTCTGGTGGCCGTATCGCGGTGTTGGGCGTTTCGGACCGGAGTATCGCTATGTGCCGCACCTGGAGTTTGGCAGTCCCGGTGAGTATTTGACGGATCGCCTGACTGACGAAGCGTTGACTGTCATCGACAATGCGGGTAATGAACCGTTCTTTCTGTACCTATCACACCACGCGCCACACACCCCGATCGAGGCCAAGCCAGAAGACGTAAAATACTTCGAGTCCAAACTGCGCCCTGAGATGAAACAGCAGAACGCGGTCTACGCCGGGATGATAAAAACGCTTGATGAGAGCGTCGGTCGCGTTCTCGCGAAACTAAAAGAGCGCGGGTTGGACAAAAATACGATCGTGATTTTCGCCAGTGACAACGGCGGCTTTATCGGAATCGACAAGAAGTCCGGGCAGACAGTTCCGGCAACGAACAACGCTCCGCTGCGAAGTGGCAAAGGGTCTTGCTACGAAGGCGGCATTCGCGTCCCGCTAATCGTTCACTGGCCAGGCGTCACGACTCAAGGTGCGGTTGTTGGTGAACCCGTGAGCGTGATGGACTTGCTGCCAACGCTGCTTGGTGCATCCGGAATTGAACTGCCGGATGGCGTAGCGTTTGATGGGCTCAACCTAACGCCACTCCTGAGGGATCCGTCCGGCAAGCTCGATCGTGACGCGTTGTACTTCCACTACCCACATTACTACTCAACGACCACACCTGTCAGCGCTGTGCGATCACGCGATTGGAAGCTGCTGGAATACTACGAAGATAACCGTGTTGAACTCTTCCATTTGAAGGCAGACCTCGGTGAGACGATGGACCTCGCCAAGCAACATCCGGAGCGCACGGTACATTTACGTAAACAGCTGCAACGTTGGCGTGACGAAGTGGGCGCTCAGGAACCAAGACCGAATCCTGGTTTCAAGCCTCCAAAGAGCGGGAATCGATAATGCTCATTCGTGTATCAGCCCAACAGCACATGAAACCTACTAAAATCATGGATCAATCTGTTCTGGCCGAGTGGCAATCCGGCGTTGGCAAATGCTGCCAGCACCTTGTTTTCCTCACCTTCGGAACCGGGATGGCCACCTAAAGACGATACCTTATGCGTCACTTGAATCGCTCCTTCGCATTCAAGGAAAACTTGGATTAGGTTTGACAACGCTTTCCCATTCCCAAGCAAAAATCCTTGTTCAGCACCACGCGGGATCGAGACTCTATGATTTCGAGAACGTTTCGCACGAAACAGCCACACTCTTCAGCCAATACCCGTACGAACTAGGCATCGATCTCGACAACCTCTCTGAATCTGACGCTGCTAGTCTCCGCAAGGACCCGTCCTTCGCCGACGAAAAGCGATGTCACCGACAACCGCAAATGATCCGCCAGAGTCTATTGATGTTTTCACCCTGGATGGGGGTTTCACATCCCATCCAGTTTTGCAGCGGCTTCGAAAAGGTGCCTTATGTCATGGCTGTCGATAATTTAATGGTATCCAATACCTCACCGTAGACGCAACTGCATGACCTATCATAAGATGGTCGAGTTAGGGTGTGCTGGTATTCCTAGGATTGCTGGGAGAGCTGTGATAATGACATTGATCAAGGACAACGGCGAGATACGGGATGTGAGTGACGTGTCAGAGGACGTTGCCTTCAGGCCCGTTTCCGCGAACAACCGAATCGAGTCGATCGACGTGACTAGGGGCATCGCCCTCTTCGGGATCCTGGTGGTCAACTCGCTCTTGTTTGCGTTGCCCCTCGCTGTGGGCCCTCAATATATGCCCGTCGTCGAGGCGGACGTGGCAGGCGCGATCAACCTGGACTTCATCGCGTGGGCGATTGTGACCGGGCTGTTTTTGGGGAAGTTCATTTCCCTCTTCTCGATGCTGTTCGGCGTGGGGGCTGCGATCCAGTTCGACCGGTCAGCTTCGGCGCATCGCAGCTTCAACCTGTTCTTCGTCCGCAGGATGTTCGTTCTGCTGTTCATCGGGGTGCTGCACGGCCTGCTGTTCTGGTACGGGGACATCCTCGCCATCTACGCCCTGCTCGGGATCGGCTTCCTCGTGCTCTGCAGGCTCGATAACCTGCCACTCTTGGTCATGTCGGTGATGTTTCTCTTCGTAGGCGGATCGTTGGGCGCGGGATTGACCGCCCTGGATTCGCTGGCTCCCGAAATGCAGGAATTCGACGGGGACCTGCCCGATACTGCGCTCGGCGCGATCATGGCCTCACAGGGGAACCTGGAGGATCCTAACTGGATCCACGGTGAGACACGAGCCTACGCAGAGGGCCCCTACCTCGATCTGTTCGTCTTCCGGGCGATCACCCTTATCATCGTGAAAATCTCGACCCTGATCGGTTTCGGCTGGCACGTATTCGCGATGTTCTGCCTCGGGGTCGCGATGTTCCGGTCTAACTTTTTCGGCGACGGTGGACAACGGCTACGCATGCTGGCGATCACGATCGCCCTGCCGGTAGGCCTGCTGCTTCAGCTCGGCGTGGTGCTCATCAGGTCGTTACGACCGGAGCCGAATATGCTCATGCAGGGCTTGGGCGCCTTCATGCTCGATTTCGGCTCCGCGATCCTCGCCGTAGGGTACGCTGGCCTGATCGTCTGCCTCGTTCGCCGCGGAACGCTGGGCAAGCTGGCCCATGTCGCCGCTTGCACCGGTCGGATGGCGCTCACCGTCTACCTGCTGGAGACGGTCATCATGACGACCCTCTTCTACTTCTACGGCTTCGGACTCTTCGGGAAGGTGGACCGAATCCTGCTGCTACCCATCTCGGTCGGCGTCTGGATGCTGCTGGCCGTGTTCAGCACCCTCTGGCTCGCCCGGTTCCGGCAGGGACCGATGGAGGCCGTGTGGAGACGACTTTCCTACGGATCGGCCGCGCGGCGTGGATAACCTGCACGTTCTTTGAAAGCCACTGACCACTCGAAAACCACTGACCACTCGAAAACCACTGACCACTCGAAAACCACTGACCACT
>JAPKCI010000408.1 GCA_028823035.1 Rubripirellula sp. | reverse complement strand
GCTGGAAAAGCACTGACGCTGGAAAAGCACTGACGCTGGAAAAGCACTGACGCTGAAAAAGCCCTCACGCTGGAAAAGCCCTGACGCTGAAAAAGCCCTCACGCTGGAAAAGCACTGACGCGAGCAAACAGACTCGTCATGCAGGCAGCCGCTCATCGCTGTGGCGTTACCTTCGACTCCCATTCTCGAAGCTTCCGGGACAGACGTTGGGCTTGCTCTGGCTGCCTCTGTTTCAGATCTTGCGTCTCCCCAATATCATTCGCCAAATCGAACAACCACTGCTCGGTTTTCTTCCCTTCGGATTTTTCAACGAGTTTAAGATCCCCATCTCGCACCGCTCTCCAAACGCGTTCCCCCCGCTTTCCTCTCCAAAACACGGTGCGATCAAATTCTGGGGTTTCATTGACCAAGTGGCCGATGATGTCGTATCCATCAAGCGCTTTATTTCTTACGTCGGCCTCGGCGATCATCGCGATTGATCGAGTCAGATCAAACGTCAAAGAAACCTGATGACAATCCTTACCGGCGGAAATTTTGGCTGGCCACCGCACGATCAGGGGAACCCGTATGCCACCCTCGAGTGTCATGCTCTTGGATCCCCGCAACGGCCCCATGTTCGCCGCACCAGCAAACCCACCGTTGTCAGAAACAAATATCACCAACGTGTTTTCGCGAATACCTTTATCGTCAATAGTTTTCAGAATCCTGCCCACCTCATTATCGAGGTCTTCAATCATCGCGACGTAGGCATCGGAATCAATTTCCATCCAATTTTCAGCCGTGACCAGTTTGCCCTGATCGGTTGGCCCTTGAAACGGAAAATGGGGCGATTCGTGGGATACCAACAGAAAGAACGGCTCCGTTTGCTCTTGAATGAACCGCACTGACTCATCCGTGATCAGTTTGGTCATGTAGCCTTCCCGATACACAGGCATGTTTCCGTCAAAAAGAACATGCAAATCGCTGGTTTCGCGATGATTAAAGTAATGCACATTCCCTCCGAGGTATCCAAAGAAAGCGTCCCATCCGTGCTCTGCGGGGTTGAACTTTGGTTCGTAACCGAGGTGCCATTTCCCAAACACACCACAGCGGTACCCTGCTTTCCGAAGCGGACCGGGAATCACAACCTGATCGACAGGCAATCCAAGATTACGATTCTCCGCAAGTCGAATCGCATCGTCGTATCGACCGACGTTTCCCGTTCCGATTGCGCATTCCAAACCGCCCGCGTATTGTTGGTAACGACCGGTGAGCAATGCCGTTCTAGTCGGACTGCATTCAGGACCGTTCGCATAGTGCTGGGTGAACCGAACACCCTCGCGGGCCAGTTGGTCGATGTGTGGGGTCTTCACGCGGGGATGCCCATAACATGCCAAATCGGCATAGCCAAGGTCGTCGGCAAGAATCAGAACGATATTCGGACGTTCCGCATGCACAACGGCAACACACGTCCCAAGGAGGATCGAGAAAAGCACAATGAAGCGTTTCATCTTATGGACCTTGTATTTCGAGAGTTAGAGCTCATTAGATTCACCGGACCAGCCCACCGTTGACACCCTGCTGTCACTGGCCAGCCATACCCACCTACCCGATCGAGTGGACGAACAACGGTCTGAAACAACGCTGGTCTAGGGTTCATGAACCAGCGTCAATTGGTTTCCACTCGGAAATCGTAACCCATCCGGAACCCAAATCCTCTACCGTGATTCGCAGATACCGAGCTGTCGCCTTGAACCGAAGCTTCTGATCCTGAATCAATTCCTTGGTGTTTGATTCACTCGCAGTCTGCCAGTTTTCGCCATCTTGAGACACACTCACACGATAGTGGATCCATGTTTTGTTCTGGAACCGAAGATCGACGCCAGCCAACTTCCGCGATTCACCCAAATCCAACTGGACCCACTGAGGAACAGCTTCACCCGAGGCTGCCCAACGCGTCGATTGCTGACCATCCACCGATCGATGCGGATCATTGCCGGGCTGACTTGACGAGGCCGTAATCGTACCCTGCGGTGTTGAGACAGGCTGCGTCACGGCACCCGGCCTGGGCTTGGTCGGTGTTCTGGTTTTCACCACCTGGTTGAAGTCT
This sequence comes from Rubripirellula sp., assembly GCA_028823035.1. GTDB lineage: Bacteria > Planctomycetota > Planctomycetia > Pirellulales > Pirellulaceae > Rubripirellula. Next base: position 2,104 of record JAPKCI010000408.1, on the reverse strand, counting down.
GGGTTAGGTGTCGGCATCTGCGCTGACACGGACCGTCGCCACGCTCGCAGATTTTCGAGCAATTCCGTCGCTAGTTTCGGTTCCCGCGACGCCAGATTATCGCGCTCGGCGGGGTCATGCTTTAGATCATACAACTCGAGGTGTTCATCCTCATAAAACTCGATCAATTTCCAGTCCCCGCGACGGACCGCACCATAGGGAGTCGTGCGATGATAGTGCGGGTAATGCCAATAAAGTTCCTCGCGTTTCCACGGATCCGCCGACCCTTTCAACAGCGGCACCAGGCTTTCACCGTCGCGATGCTGCGCCGGCATCAGTTCTAAGCCACACATCTCTAGCACCGTGGGATAAAAGTCGTTCCCAATGATGGGTACAGAACACTCCGATCCCGGAACCGTCACTCCCGGCCAATGAACCATCGTGGCAACCCGCGTTCCGCCCTCGTAGGCCAATGCCTTGGCACCACGCAAGCCCGCCGACGCCAGCTCGGAAGTGCCCCCATTGTCTGAGGTGAACACAATGATCGTATTGCCTGCCAAACCAAGCTCTTCCAGTTTGGCTCGGACCCTGCCTACGCTACGGTCCAACAGTTCAGTCATCGCAGCGAACGATGGATTGATACGTTCCTTGTACGGTTTGGCAACCGTCTTCGCCTTCTGTTTGTACTTGTTGACCAATTCCGGAGGAGCCATGATCGGACCGTGAACGGTGTAATACGAAAAATAAAGAAAGAAAGGATCGTCACGGTTTTCATCAATGAACTCAATCGCCTGATCCGTAAGCGCATCGGTCAAAAAGTCTCCGCGGCTGCCATCGTCAAGGTTGGGCATTCCAAACGGCGAAAAATATTTCCCCGGTCCTTTGGGCTGTCCCCATTCACGCCCGGCAATGTTGACATCGAATCCATGTGAAGTGGGATAGTGTTGCTGGAAATCGTCAGCGCCGATGGGCATCAGATGCCACTTCCCAACAAACTGACTGCGGTACCCAGCGCTTTTCAAAGCTTCTGGCAGCGTTGTCTCGGACAGGTCCATCCGCATGTTCCAATCCGGGATCAAGAGTCGGGAATTACGTCGACGATGTCCTGCGATCCAATCTGTCAGACGCGTGCGTGCCGGATACTTGCCCAGCAGAATGGCTGCTCGACTTGGCGAACAGACGGTGCAAGCCGAGTATCCTTGGGTGAACTTCATCCCCTCCGAGCAGAGTTGGTCAATGTTGGGAGTCTCGTGATAGCTCGACCCGAAACAACCGACATCGCCAAGGCCCAGATCATCGACGAGGAAAAACACAATATTGGGTTTCTCAGCGGCATGGCATACTGATGCCAACAGGAACACAACCCAGATTGGTGCAAGTTTCATGTATCCGCAATCATTCGCTAAGTGTGAAACGGCAGCAAGCAAAATGCTGCACTCTGCGGCGCATTCTAACCATTCCGGCGTAGCGTCTGAGCTCTGCGTTCCAACACGTTCCTTTTGCTGCGGTGAAAGTAAATGTTGGAAGGTTGACTGCGATACGGCGAGAAAAGCAGGACATCAGGTGATTCCGCGGCAAGAAACGGAGGGTACCAAGCCAGAATGGGTACAGGCGAAAACGCCTGGTTCCAGAGCCAACCGGATTAGCTGTCAGCATTGGAACGGACAGACGGCACTGTCTACGTCACTTAAAGAGCCCGCATGTCAGTTCACCCATCGCGTGGGGCAACGGTGATTGTCCAACTTTCAGTTTCAGCCACGAGCGACACGAGCGATCAGTTACTGAACAGGGAAAACAGTCGCGTTGAGATCCGCTGCATCAATGCCGCTTCTTTGGACTCAAGGCTCATGACCAGCGGCGAAGCCTTCTTTTCCACCCGATCTGCGATTGCGTTTCCAAATTGGCTGACGCCAAATGCGGAAATCGCCATCCCTACGCGGTTAGAAGTCCACTGATTCATCAACAGCTTGCGTTCCAGTTGCAGCGCATCTGAAAAACTGATTCTGGTATTTTTGCGAGATGCTTGATCGGCAGGTTGTTGTCTTCCGTTGCTTCCGTCAGCAGAACCGGTTCCCATGACGCGAACTTCGCAGTTGAATGTCAGGCTCTGTTCCTGGAATCCCTG
>JAPKCI010000114.1 GCA_028823035.1 Rubripirellula sp. | reverse complement strand
AGCAGAACCACGTTGGACTTGCCTGCCGAGTTTCCTGCGACTGACGCTGCCGGCCCTGGCACCGATACCGAGTCTGGCACCGATACCGAGTCTGGCACCGTTGAAATTGTAGAACCGTTTCCGTCTGGTCAGACACCACTCACCGAACAGCAAAACAGTAACTGGCAGGTGTCTGAGCCGACACCTTTGCAGACGGAAGTCACTCGCTGGTATCAGTATCCCCGTCGTTGGATGAACGGCTGGGATTCCCATGCGGAATTCGGACTTGATGGCAGTGATGGAAACGCAAACACATTGGCGATTCAAGCAGGAATGGAATTGAAGCGAAAAACCGATCAGTACACGCTCGGCATGGATATCAACTATCGGCAAGCGAGCAGTCGCAACAAAACGACTGAAGAAAACGGACGTTTCAACATCGATTTCGATCGTCTGCTTGGCAATACGTCATGGTCAGTTTTCGTGAAGCATGGCATGGAATGGGATCGGTTCAAACCCTTTGATTTACGTTTGAACCTGAACGCGGGTACCGGTTACTTCTGGATTCGAAATGACGACACCACCTTGGTAACACGTTTTGGTGCTGGTGCTTCACGAGAGATCGGGGCCCCTATGGACGACTGGGTTCCTGAGGCAGTCTTGGGGTTTGAAGCTGAACGCCAAATGACGGCGAGACAAAAGCTGAAAGGTAAATTTGATTACTTCCCGGCTTGGGAGGACTTAGGTAATTACCGATTGGTCAGCGATGTTTCCTGGGAAATACTTCTCGACGGAAGCGAGAACCTGAGCTTAAAACTTGCTGCGACGGACCGTTACGACAGTTCACCTCAGGGAGCCAAACCAAACGATGTTTACTACTCGTTGCTGCTGCTCTACAAATTCTGAGAGCGACTCCCAGTGCACGCAATCTAGCGTATAAAAACGTCAGTCGTCGTGTCAGGTAACGGTCGCGGAATCACCATTTGATTCCATGTAGGGGGACCGGTCAAGCCTCGTGCATTGCGAGAAAACCCATATCGCTCGCTCGGAAAACCGACAGCGTTCTTGTTGAGATTGCCGTCGTCATTCTCGTCATGAAAAGCTGCGATCGAGATACTCTCTGGCAACATATCAACGGGTACCTGCACAGTCACTTCACCGCCAGTGATTGTCTCGATGCTCGAGAACACGGAATCCTGTGAACTACTGAGGGTCGATTCTGAACCGTAGATTACCATCTTCATGGTTCCAAAATCGTTCGCCGCCCCGGTGATTCGAATCGTGACGACACCAATGCCGCCATCACCGGCAACCGTGTTTACCGCATCAATGCTCCCAGAGTTGGGAAAACGCGGCTTTTGGAAGGACAGATTTTGTTCATAGAACAGAATACTGCCACCAACCATCACAATGATGGCCACAAAGCAGAGAAGCAGATTGCCATGATTCTGCTGCCAGCGACTCGGTTCCGTCATCAGAGAGTCGGAATCTGGATTGACGGGAAAATCCTTGATCAAGACTACACCTTTTGGTGAAACAAGCATTTGAGATTCTGACAATCAATTAGTCTACCAGTTTCTCTCCCACTACCTAAACAGGAGCACACATCTCGAGACGTTTTCTGGTGCTCAGGCGGTTTTTTGATACTCAGGCGGTTTTTGATGCTCAGGCGGTTTTTGATAATCAGGCGGTTTTTGATACTCAGGCGGTTGCCGGAATTGCCGCCTGCAAATCACGAATCAATTCCTTTTGGTGGGACAACCAGAATTCAAACAGCTCGTCATGGTCCTCCCATCGCACCCACATTTCTGACTGAGGTTTCAGGATCCGCTTCATTCCCGCAACTGCCTGTGGCAGCAACGACTGGCAATTTAACTCGCGGTATTCCTCACACCACTGCCTGGCGATTTCGGGCAGTCCCGGCTGCGGCCCGGAAACAACAACTCGGAGCATTTCCGAAGTACAGACGACACCCACACAAGCGAGGAAGTCGAGGTTGTCAAGCCCGCTAAGGTCAAGGCACTTTACGAAGAATGCGATGGGATCGGAATCATGGAGGTCTTCCAGCCAATCGCAGGCGATGTCGTCCTCGAATGTCCTGAAACCCCATGAACTCATCGCTGTCGGTCCGTCTTTAGCGGGTAAAGAAGATCAAATGGCAAGCAGAACGCGTTGAGCCGAATCAGAAGGGCCGTGCAACCATTCCAGACCACAGCACGCTGTGAATCAACGGCTGTGAATCAACGGCTGTGAATCAACGGCTGTGAATCAACGATGCTCGCTATCGAAAGATGTCTCTTCGACGGAGAACTCATCCACCCCACTGGTCCCCAATATCGTGAGTTTACCAAACCCGGCGATCTCGGTTACCTTGCCTCTCATCCCCAGCATTTCTTAAATACTAAAGATCAATTATCCCACCACCAGCGATTGCCAGTTGTCGCGGCCAATGCGGCGCTGCAGACGTCATGAAGGCTTTTATCCGTTTTCTGCTTCTGGACGACCTCAAAGCCGTTGATGTCGACGCCACCCGATGCGGTCACCACCCATTTTCCACCGCGACCTCGAATGAAGCTGCACTGGGGATCAACCGCCTTTGGAGTGAAATAAGTCGGCAAAGGCAAAATGTCACTCTCGGCCGTGAGCAGCGAGAGATCGAGATTTGCCTGCTCTGAAAGTCGTTCCTGAACAATCAGGGTGGCGACGATGGTCAGGTCCATGATGTTTTGCAAATCAGAGAAGATTGGCATTTGACGTGACAGTTCCGAGTATTTCTCAGTCATGCTGTCAGCCCACGCTTGAGCTACCTTGTCAGTCTTTCCTGTTTGTGCGGCAGTTCCATCAGGATTAGTGGAATCCAGCTCAGTCAACGTTTTCACACCTTGACCACTCAGTTTCCAAGCCAGGCCATCCTCGCTCTTTCCAAGCGCATCGTAGTCGCAAGCCATCCACCAGCGTGGGTTTTGGTTGGAAGCGTGGGCGGTGTTCTTGGACATTTCCAAATAGCTGGTCAAACCATCGACAGGTGAATTGGCCAACCCCATGGCAACACGTTTCATTTCATAGTCAGCGGCAACCATGGTTCTCGCGAACCGCGAGTTGGTTGGGACACCGGTCAACTGAATCGTTTGGGGTCCGAAGGCCTCACGCATGGAAGCCTCGTAAACTGCAGGGTTCTGTCCAGGACGCAACGTGATACGACGCAATAGTTTTTGAAGACGAAGGCGTCCTTCGGCGGTAGGCTCAATCGAACAACTGATTCCTTCGTTGCGAGCAGTCTCAACGCTCCGCAATGCAATCGCGAGGTCAGACAAACGCATCGTCGCTCCGCCTGTTACAGTCCCGACCACGAACCCATCGGGACGCAGTTTCCAAGGCTCGGCCGGACCGGCGATAATCACGTCGTTTTTCTCTTTGTCGACAAAGATATATTTGATCCGCTGCAAGCCAGCCAAAAATTCAATGTCATCGGGGATCTCGCGGCCTTGCTCGTTACTGGCCTTGATCGCATTTTGAAGCCCACGGAGTGAAACCATCCGCATGTCCGTCTTCTTGTCCGCGTCACCAGCCAAAGGGGCCAAGCCCTGCCGCAGGGTGTTGGTCAGTTCCGTCAGTTCCTCAACGGTGGCACTCCGCATGATTCCGGCGGCGTCGATCATGACACCACCGACCGCCCGGCCATTATTATTATTATTACCTCCAGCATGGGCAGTCATGGGAAGCGTCAAAACGCCAACACCGACAGTGAAGAAAAAACGACAAAGACGTTGTAAGGCCAAATCCATCGCAGTGGATCTCCGGGATTGCTGACAACGTAGAACGCCGCCAGAAGTTAAAAGGTTTTACTAGCTAATCACATTGTGACCAAGGTTTTGCATCTTTTCGAGCAAAATCTGCTTTTCCTTAAGGATAGTTCATCCAAAAAAAATCGGCAACTGAAGGTTATGCCGTCTCGTCCGGCTATCAACGGTGGACGGGAAATGCCGCAGATTCTAGTTTGGAGGGAGCGGAAAGCGGAACCGCAATCGGCAAAACTGGGCTACTGGAGCCGATTCCATGAACTCGGAGCAAGCATTTTGACTGCTATGGATCCAACACCCCCGTCGAATTCCACCGGTGATTTGAGGGACCAAGGTGCCTATTTGATACTCCGTAGTGCGGGTAGATGGAGCGATGTGTTCCGGCTCACCGCCCCCCAGGGGGCAGTGCTGGGCAGGGCATCTGCGAATGAAATCGTGCTTCGAACGGAACAGGCAAGTCGCCAACATGCCCGCGTATCATGGGCTCAGGACGTCTGGATGCTTGAAGATCTGGGCAGCCGGAATGGCACCCTTCTGAATGGGCAGCTGATTTCCGAGGCCACGCGACTGGAAGATTCTGACCTGATCGAAGTGGCTGGTTTTGCGATCACGTTTGCTCGGCGGATCGAAGGCGGAGTCGGCGAGCCAGTGCGATCGACTGACTCATCGGCTCAGGCAACTGACGATCAGATCACGATGGAAATGGACGCGGGCTCGATTACCGATCGCCGTCGCCATAGTTCGTACCTTTACGATCGTGCCGGTTCTGCCAAATCTACATCTGATGCGGCCAAAGGTCAGTCCAGTCAGCGTCTGCTTCAGTTGGCTTTCTCTCTGGCTCGCTGCGATGAAGTCGATCAGTCCGTGGACATCGTGCTGGATTGTCTTGCAGCTCATGTGAAGATGGACACAGTAGGTGTCTATGTAGTAAAGCAGACCAAGCAACCCCCCAACAAGTCCCACGAAATCCCCTTGGCCGGGACACGACAAACCGGATCACGCAGTTATCGGCGGCCCCCGGAGTCTCTGCTTTCCGCAGTCGCCGCAGAAGATGGCGAGGCAGTGCTGGCCCGCAACGTGATGGGCGATGAACAACTGGCGACCGAGAACAGCCGTGGTGAGCTTGACGTCGAGAGTGTTGTCATGGCCCCAGCAAGAGATCACAAGAACCAACTTCGTGGGGTGGTTCATGTAACAACCACATCCGGCACTCCTGCTCTCGCTTCCGACGACCTCGAATTCGTCGTAGCAGCATGCGAGATATTTGGCGAGTCTCTCTGGAATCTGGCGGACCGCAGACGCCTCAATCGTTCGCTCCATCAGAGTCAGAAACAGATTCAGGAACTTCAGGATCGGCTTGGAGACAAGGTGCAAATCATTGGACAAAGCCAGTCGATCGGCGATATTATTCAGCAAATCGGCATGGCAGCGCCGACAAACGCAACGGTGTTGGTGCGTGGTGAATCAGGTGTGGGAAAAGAGCTTGTGGCGGCTGCGCTGCATCACGCCAGCAAGCGGAGTAATGGGCCGCTGATCTGTTTGAATTGTGCTGCCCTGACACCGACACTGCTTGAGAGTGAACTCTTCGGTCACGAAAAAGGCTCCTTCACCGGCGCCACCGAACGTAAACGGGGCAAGTTTGAAGCAGCCGATAGCGGCACTTTGATGCTCGATGAAATTGGAGAGATGAGTCCCGAAGTACAAGCAAAGTTCCTCCGCGTACTTGAGGGTCACCCGTTTGAACGTGTGGGTGGACACGAAGCGATCAAGGTTGATGTGCGAGTTGTGGCAGCGACCAATCGCGACTTGCAAAGCATGGTACGTGAAGGCAAGTTCCGGCAGGACCTGTACTATCGATTGCACGTGGTCGAAATTCTCGTCCCGCCCCTGCGAAAACGGGGCAAAGACTGCTTGCATCTGGCCGAGTACTTTTTGGCACAATTCAACCATGAAATGGGCCGACGAATCGAAGGCTTTACTGATGCCGCAAAGCAAGCTTTGCTGGAATACTCGTGGCCGGGTAATATCCGCGAGTTGAGAAACGTGGTTGAAAGGGCCGTCGTCTTCAATATGAAGAATAGAATTGAGGTAAAGGACCTTGCCCTCTCACCTGCCGCTGAGGGCCTGTCTGCAACCAGCCAGCCTGACGAGCCAGTTGAAATGACTCTGGCACAATTGGAACAGATTCACATCGAACGCGTGCTTCGGCACACCGATGGAAACAAGAGTCGAGCTGCTGCCATCCTAAGCATCGAACGCAGTACACTCGATCGAAAGCTGAAGCGTTTTACGGCGTCACGCTGATCACGCTGTGGATCAGGCCACAGGCTAGCTGACGGCTTGAAGGTTTCCTGCTCGCCTACCGGATCTACAAAACGGCCATCGCAATGAAATGGCATCCCGGCCCACGCCTGCTACTGGGTCAGCTGCATCAGAGGATCCTGATGTTCTCCGCCGAGAAACACAGACGACTTCTCTTGATGTCTCAGACTTCAAGGTCAAGATATTGCCCCGGTGCGTCGTCATCTGCTCCCTCTGACGCTGGGACACTGCTCTGCTCGACGGCTTCATCCAAATCATTTCCCTTCATCACCTGGTCGTCGGGCGTCTGCTCTTCACTTTCTTCACGATGTTCGAATTGGTCAAGGATCTGGCGTCCATTTCCATCGCGATCTCCCGCTTGCTCTCCCGCGTCAATCGCATTCGAATCGGCAGATTTGCCGCCGGGTTTTTCTGCAGTTGATTGCTGACGGGTCGATTCAATCGCTTGGGCACCTGCTTCACCGCCTAGGGCAGCTGCCCGGCTGGTTCCGGCGACAGATGCAGCGGCACTTGGATTGATATTCATTGACGTGTCCTTCGTATGTGGAAGCCTCAGTCAAAGATCTAGAACGGCAGCCAATTCCCCAGTCTCGTTTTCGGTTCTTCAGCGAGCGCTTCAGTATCATCCGAGATTGCAGGGAAAATCTTCTCAAGGGTCTCTTCAACACCTTCCAAAGCTCTTCGCTGGTAAGTCAACGCATGCAAGGGTCCTCGGACGTCAATGGTCCACAAGGTGTATTGCTCACCGAGTGTGAGCAGTCCCATCACGGTATTCCTCGGATTGACTTGCGTTTGAAAGCTTACGTCAAGTTCTTGCCGATTGTCGAATTTTCCGTAGCCATTTAAAGCAATTAAGTCGCCAGATATGTTGATGCGGTCAAAGGCAATCGTCTCTCCAAACAGGTCGAATCGAACTTCTGCATCTGTCAGTGCTGAGTAGTCTTTTTCATCCGGTTTCTTGATCCTAAGCAGTTCCATCACCTGATCCATCAGGGGCAACTTATAGAGCGTAGCCTCAGAAACCAGCGACCAACCGTTGCCTCTGAGCATATTTATATTTCCCAGCCTGCCCCACAACCTGGTGCGACCTCGAATGCTGCCCGACATTTCACTTCCATTCTGCCCGAAGTCGGCCAGCATCTCGGGGACTTCTGCTTCCTCCAGATTGACGATCACGTCGAAATCGCCTGTCGACAGCAGTACCTTGCCATCAACAACGATCGTTCCATTGAATAAATTTCCGCGGATCTTGTTTTCACCGCGAGCTATAGCCCGTGGATCATTGAAACCAACATTATCTGGGGATGCCCTCCCACGAGCAGGATTGCCGAGGTACAGCATTGTGTTGGCAATCGAAAAGGGACCGCTAATATTTGTGATCTGCAGATCGTAGACATGCATCGAATCGATCTGAATTTTCCCGTCTGCCAGAATCCCGCGATCGTCTTGCCTGCCCTTGACCTTTATACTGCCTCGCAGCGAATGAACCGGGCCGACCTCGGCAATCCGATTTCCTTCCAGTTGCAGTGCGATGTCCCAAGTCAACGTAGGATTCTCGTGGTCAGCGTCAGGCAGTACGATCGTTGTTTCCCCTGACACACCGATGGGACCTCGAAGCTGCAACGCTTTCATGCCCTCACGCATTTGATCGGGCATGGCAGCGATCAGTTCCGCATCGGGCAACAGCCGACTGCCGCTGTGGAGATTCAACAGCAGTTCCCATCTCCCCTCAGCGTTCTGCAAGCATGTACCGTTCGCTGACAGCATCGATGCATCATGACGTCCTTTCAATGACATTAGCTCAACCTTAGAGCCATCATAAAACACTGATCCTGCGGTGACATCGATTCGATAAGGCAGGTAAGTTGGACGCAGACTCAATGTTCGGCTGGTAACCTGATCGGAATCAAACTGGTGGGCTGTCAAATCAAGTTTCAGCTGACCGTCCAATCCGATTTGCCTGAGGTTGACGGTCAACTGATCCAGAATACCTGTCGGAGAGATCGAGTCCCAAATGTGTTTTGCGTCTTCTGGCATCGAGTTGCGAAGCGTGTCATCCATCAATACTTTGGTTGCATTAAACTGCAAGTCCAGATGTGACTGAGCTGCATACGGTGAAGGACTTTTCCCAGAGACAGCGGTGGGTTCACTTCCCGTTGAATCGTCTGCGACAGAGTCTGGCAAGCGATAAATTCCGCGACACACGACGTCCTGGCCGTTTGCACTGACGCCATGCAATCCACCCAATCTGATGACATTGTCCTCGACCTGAATTTTCCCATTCACCTTGTACAACGGGTACGTGAACTTCTCATAGCGAACATATCCATCGCTGATGCGTACATCGATCTTTCGAGATATTGTGCCATTTGCATCAGTCGTCAGCAGAGCAGTTGCGAGTTGCAGACTGCCACGAGGCTTGAGCGAACGCACAAATGTTTCAAGTGCTGTTGTCGGACTACCACGCGGCGAAAGTGACTTGAGGAACGTCGCATCGATCGGCACCGGGCCATCAGTCGTGATGGCGAATGATTTTTCAAGCGTGATGCCCGATTTGATTGGCAACCTGAATGCGCACTGCATCTGATTCGATCCAATGCTTCCTCCCAACCTTTCAGTAAAAGCAATCCCGTCCCGGATTTCAACTTTTCCAAATATACTCTCAACAGGATAGGGAAAGCGTTCGTATTGCACGTCGACACCCTTGCAGGTCACATGACCATCGAGCTTCCACTGGGAATCGACATGCCGAAGGTTGCCTGCGAGATCCACACGCCCTTGTGGTAAGAATCGATTCCAACTGGCTTGCATCTTGGCGGGTAGAGCAGCAGCCAGACGTTCATTGAGCATGATATTGTTTGCATTGACCTGCAAATCGGCAGTACATGGCCACTGATAACCGTTGATGCGACCGCTTGTCCGCACCAATGAATCGCCAAACGTAAACTGGGACGATTGAATCGCGATTCCCTGTGGATCACAGGTGGCGATCCCGCGAATCTGCGAAATGGCCTGCGGGATGGAAGGATGTGAAAAACGCCCCTCGTGCACTGTCGTCCGGAGCTTGTAATCAAGTTTCCCAGTCGGCGATAGGTGCGCGGAAAAACTCGTGTCGCAGATGCACTGCAGATCTTTCAGGTCACGGGCATACTTGCCCCACTCCATTGGCAGGCGATCAAATAGATCCCGACTGAGATAGGCCCCTTTGATCACGCCCCGAACATCGATTCCTTGTTCACGCATGTCTATCTGAATGAGCAACGAATTGGCAAAATCAGTAGCACCACGCAGCGTGATACTGTCGTCTGTCTTGCCCTGTGCATTAGGCTTGCGAACGATAAGCACCTCTGGAAACGATGCCGCCATCGGACGATTTCGCGATTCACTATCCACCAGATTGACACGCAACCGGCGAATCTCCATGCGTGGTGCCGCCGGGCCAAACTGTGGCATGGGCAATAGATCACAAAGCGACGGACGTCCATCCGATTTGAATTTGGTATTGGCATGAACTCCATCAAGAAGGATTCGATGCGTCTTTAACGGCAGTCCTTCGTCACCCAATTTATCAGTATCGAAATCGGCTTCCACCGTCAGTCGCTCAATCCGAAGCATCTCGTAGGCCTCGTCACCATTGACTGCTAGTGAAGGATCGAAAATTCGAAGGTCTTCAAATACAAAACCAACGCTCGGATCAAAGTGTCCCCGACGCAGCGAGACAATGTGATTTGGGTAGTGCTGCTGAAACAATTTCAGAACGTGCCGCCGCGCCGTTTCTCCTAAGGTCTGCGGTGTCAGTGTGTAAACGACAAACGCAACACCAATGCAAACGAGCGCAGCAGTGAATAGCCGCGAGATTTGACTCGGCTTGGCAGAAATCGGCGCATCCTTGATGCCATTCAAACCGGGGCCTTGAGGTGGCAGGTGTTACGAGTGTTCCATCACGTCGCGGCCCGATAATAGCCCCGTTTTCAAAAATCCAGCCAGCCCAAAAACTGCCAAAAACGGTAGATCCAAGGAGACTGCCACGGGCTTTCAAGTGATGCTGACATTGAAAAGACGCTCAATGCAAGCAAACCATAGAGCGTTCCCCGTCGGGCCTGCGTGTTCTTGAACCACGCCATGGTTGGCGTCACGACAATCAGCCACAACGGCGCAAACCATAGCAACCAGCGAAAACAGACACTGACGCCCCCGTAGTTTCGGTCGATCAGTGGGCGGTTCAGATAAAACAGGAAACAGACAGTCGTCGCTACCAGAATGGCCAGCGTCAAGCGTCGAGATTCAGTTGGCCCACCCGTCAGCCCCATAAAAAAGCCGACAGGCACCAACAACCACAACGGCGTGAGCGAGAAAATCCCATGGTGTCCGACCGTCATTTGGGCAAAATAGATAAACCGGGACGACTCTCCTCGGTCGACACCACGACGTGACCCATCCTTCCAATAAGTATTGGGATACTCGTACCAATCGTCCCAGTGTGCCAAAGACCAGCCCGTTTCTGAACGCAGGAGAGCAAACTGACGGTGATTGGATCGCACCCTCCAGCGGGCGTCTTCATCTGATGGTGTAAGTTGAATTTGACTACCGCTATCAACCAACCCGGCTTGGACGAGTTGATCTGTGATCTCCCGTTTCAAAGCTTCTCCTGGCTCACTCGACTCGGCTGTTTGCGAGATCAGAGTAACAATGGTGTCACCGTTGCCACGATGTGCGTAAGGTGGGCGAAGGCTTTCGTGGGCGAGCCAATTTGTTCCAAAAAAGCCAAATGCCACAATCGCGACGCCCCCAATAAAAGGAACGACGGATGATCGATTTTTCCAAGCAAAAAGGCCAAACCAAAACACCAGCATCGAGAGCGCTGGCAGTTCATTGGCCGCGGCAAATGCCGCACTGGCCCCGGCAAGTAACCACAGCGACGTGAATCGAGCCGGTTTGCTTTTTTCTGTTGAGGGATCACCACAGCAGGTGCCGAGGTAGAGCCACGCCACCAAAGCCGTAGCCGTAGCCGCAGGCAAGTGGTTGTTCAGTGAAATGGAAAACGGCAGCAGCATGGTGCCGAAACAGCATCCCAATGCTGCGATTCGTTTGGACCAGTCGTCTTTTCCGACTCGTTCGATGCAGCCCAGTGTTGCCATGAAAAAAATCGCCAGCAAAGGCAGATTCACCAAGGCAATGATGATCCTTCCCAGATAGATCGGCTGTTGGGTCAATGTCATACCGGTCGCAAGATTCACGACCTTGTAGACGCCTGCCACGGCAGTCGGAAAGAGCGGCGGTTTGCTGCTGTAGTAATGTTGTTGGTCGTCCGGTCCCAGATGGCGAACTTTGTCGATCGTTTGCCAGGGATGAATATGTCGACGGATTGGATCGACGATTTCGATCTGTGTGTCGATAGCGTAGGTACCATGCTCTACAAGCGACGCGACGGTACACCAGCGACTGCGGTCGTTGGCACTCAGAAATGCAGTCGTACCATCGCGACCGGTAACAACAGAGATTCGCCCAGCGGTCAGCGCCAGGGCGACAACGGCAAGTATGTAGTACGTCCCGCGTCTTGCACTGGATTCAGTTGATTCCTGCCCAGTCATGATGACTGCCTCAAAGGTTCGGCCTCAGCCTGCCCCATTCTTGCTGGAACACGTTCTGCAACACTGAAAGTGTCGCGTGGCCCATGCGTGCGTGCGACGATCAATTCAGCCAATAGCCCTGCCAGCAGGAATTGCGCGCCTAGCAGAACGGCAAGGATGCAGTAATAAAAGACTGCCTTTTCGTGAAGATGAACGACATCGATACTGACGCCAATACGCGAGATAATCCACCAAGCGGAAAGGTAAACCATACCGATCCCACCCGCTGCAAAAAACAACATGCCTCCAACCCCAATCAGGTGTAAAGGGCGACTGGAAAATCCAGTCAACAGGTAGATCGTCAACAAGTCAAGGAAGCCTTTGATCATCCTTGAGAAGCCGTATTTTGAGTGCCCGAATTTACGGGCGTGATGTTCCACCACGATCTCGCCAGGCTTCCAACCGCGGGCAGCAGCGAGTACCGGAATGAAGCGGTGGCGTTCCCCGTACAGTTCAATCTCGTCAAAAATCTCTCGACGATACGCTTTAAAACCGCAGTTGTGGTCGTGCAGCTTGACACCTGTCAACGTACTGACCAGCCAGTTGAAAACGCGACTGGGCAGCACCTTGTGCAACGGATCATGGCGAACCTGTTTCCAGCCGCTTACGACGTCAAAGCCCTCGTTCAGTTTTTCCAGAAATCGCGGAATTTCCTGCGGATCATCCTGCAGGTCGGCGTCCATCGTGATCACGAATTCACCACTGCATACCTCAGCTGCAGCAGACAGCGCTGCAGCCTTTCCAAAGTTGCGGCGAAATCGAATCGCTTCAGTGGTCGCATGGTCCTTGACCAGTCGCTGCATGACCTGCCAAGTGGAATCCGTAGATCCATCGTCGACAAACACGATCTGAGCTTTGATTTGGTGCGCGGCACAAACATCAAGGATGCGGGTATGCAATTCCTCAATCGACTCATACTCGTCGAGCGTTGGAATGATGAACGAAACCGTGCAGGGCCGTGAGACCCGTTCCCCCGGTTCAAGTGAATTTGAATCGGTCGCTGACAGATCGTTGGGCTGTGGCTGGCTAGATGCACCGAACTGATCGTCAGTGAACTCTGCATTATTTGGATCGGGGGAGGGCAAGGGGTTCTCGCGATCAATGTGAGAGTTGAGGTGCAGAATACTGGGTGGGACGCACCCTCCTTGTTGCTGCTCCATTATGCCCATCTGCATGACTCATGCCAGCGGCGAAGCGGTGACATTGCCGTTGTGGACAGCATAATGATGCTTCAACAGACTCGCCTGATCCCCGCACGATGCAGTCATTTCGCTATTCAAAAGGGGCCGGAAAACCCTCCGCGAATTATCGCCGGAATCAGCAAAATCAATTTCAAAGCCGTTTGAACACTCGCGACGGCAAGTCCAGTCGTTTATAAACTTACGTCCTGCGATCGCCCGCAAATTGGTGTTTGACGCTGATCTCTCCTACCCGACGAGCCTTTGTTTTCTTTATGAATACTTCTGACTCACCTTCACCTCAACGCCAGTTCAATACAAAGCTGGGGTTGTTGATGTTCTTTATTTACCTGGCTCTGTACACCGGATTCGTCCTGATTAACGCCTTCGCCGCGGACAGGATGGAAACAATCGTTCTGGCGGGACTGAACCTGGCCATTGTGTATGGTTTCGGCTTAATCCTGTTTGCTCTCGTGTTGGCTTTCATTTACGGCCTGCTCTGCAAGAGCGAGCCATTGGAAGACCTCACGTCGACCAAAGCAGCCACCACTGAGGAGGATTCCAAATGATTTACGAACCCTCTGCTCTTGCTGTCTTTGTCTTTCTCGGTTTCGTGGTCGGAACTGTCGGCCTGAGTTTTTTTCTGGGCCGGAAAGCCAAGTCCTCTGAAGGATATTTTGCCGCTCATGGGCAAATCCCTTGGGCAGTCAACGGTGTCGCGTTCGCCGGTGACTACCTCTCAGCCGCATCATTCCTTGGTATCTGTGGCATGATTGCCGCCTACGGATACGACGGTTTCCTCTATTCGATTGGCTTTCTCGCTGGATGGATCGTCGCACTCTTTGTGATCGCCGAACCAATGAAGCGTCTGGGAAAATTCACTTTCGCCGATGCGCTCGATGCAAAATTCAATTCACGGGGAATCAAGGGCGCCGCAGGGGTTAGCACTTTGGTCGTCAGCATCTTCTACCTGATTCCGCAAATGGTTGGTGCCGGATCACTGATCCAACCTTTGCTTGGTTTACCACACTGGGTAGGAGTGGTGATGGTGGGGGTCGTCGTGATCATGATCGTCGTTTCCGCTGGCATGGTTTCGACCACTTGGGTTCAGTTTATCAAAGGATCCCTGCTTGTTATTTTCAGCACCGTGTTAGTAGTCATGTTACTGCAGAAAGGTCTGACCACTGACACAAGTTCTTTCCAGACAATCGGCCCACTGAGCCCGGAGAGCCTGACTCAGGCAACCATTGACGGACGCAAGGTCATCCCGGCTACAGATGGTTGGCAGGGAACACCCTCAGAAGGCCAGCAGTTCATTCGCCTGGTCCCAAAAGAAGGAGCAGGTTACGAGGTTTTCCATATCGACGACGTGCCGAACTCGGACGAAAAATTGCTTCGACAAGCACAAGCGGTCACCGGCTCAGGAGCGTCCAAGCGGATCGACGGAGCACCCAATGGTCGCGGTGAAGGAGAACGAGAATTGCAACCAATTGGTCATCTTTCGAAACTACCAGGTGGCAAAACGAAAACAGGCCCCCTCGGTCCCATCTCTTTTTTCACAACGATCGGTGACAGCGAAGTCGTCTTGTGGGGCAACACAGCGATTACGCATGCAACAGGTCCCAAGACAACTGTCTATTACCAGAAGCCGACCGCCGGAAAACGTGTCTTGCGACCAGGTGAACATCCCAAGTTTGCAGGTATTCGAGGTGACAGTTTTGGCGATCGGCTGAATTTCCTGTCCCTGATGCTCGCTTTGTTCTGCGGAACAGCTTCCCTGCCTCACATCCTGATCCGTTATTACACCGTCAAGGATGGTGCTGCCGCCCGCAAAAGTACGATCGTGGGAATCGCCACGATCGGTTTCTTTTATGTGCTAACCCTTTATCTCGGATTGGGGGCGATGACCAGCGGCGCCTTGGATCTAACCGATACCAATATGTCAGCACCCTTGCTTGCAAACAGCATTCGTCCATGGTTGTTCGCCGTCATCTCGGCAATTGCCTTCACGACTGTGCTTGGTACAGTCAGCGGACTGATTCTGGCCAGCAGTGGTGCCGTAGCTCACGATTTGTTGACCGGTGTCTTTGGCGTCAAGCTCTCGGGAAGTTCCCAAGTAAAAGTAGCGAAAGTGGCGGCAGTTGTTGTCGGAGGCATCGCAATCGTCCTCGGAATTTTGTTCAAAGAACTCAACGTTGGATATCTCGTTGGCTGGGCATTCAGCGTGGCGGCCAGTGCCAACCTGCCAGCCCTCGTCATGCTGCTGTTCTGGAAACGGACCACGAAGCAGGGCATCATTGCTAGCGTTCTTGTCGGCATGATTAGTTCACTCGGTTGGATTCTGCTATCGGCAGACACCTACAAATCGGTTTATGGCTTGGATCCGGCAGATGCGATTGCTCCCTTCAGTCAACCGGGCATCATTACGATCCCATTGGCTTTCATCACCCTGATCGTTGTTTCCCTGATATCAGGTAGCGGCAAGGAACCAGTTGCCACGGAAGCCCAAGCCTAGCTTGCTGCAACTGGGTGGCGGGATCGGCATGTCGCTGAGTTTGGTTGAAACCTGCTCACGGTTGGTTGACCGTGGTCGCTGTTGACCTGCATTGATAGCAATCAAAAACTCGGTTTGGGTCGCCGAAAAATGAACTTCAAAAATCTGACTTGGCCTCAAATCACGATTTTCATTAAACTCCGTCATCGACGTAGCCGAAAAGCGGCTTCATTTGCGGTGAGTTCACATGAGGTGATAGCTGCAAAAGAGATCGACCACGTGGTCGATCACGTGGCTCGAGTCATCGCAGACTTGAACGGAGTTAGGTTTCGGCAAAAGGACCGCAGGGAGGAAACCAATGCCAGGCGAGTCGTTCCGATTCATACACGCAAGTGATTTTCATCTTGAGTCGCCATTGAGCGACCTTGATTCGCTTCCACCTCATTTACGTGAGGCAATGGCCGTTGCGCCGCGTCGCGCCGCGCAGGCGGTCTTTGAAGCAGCCTTGGCAGATAACATTGATTTTCTTGTCTTAGCTGGTGACCTCCTGAATCCTCAGGCGGCAGGCCCGCACGGGATGTCGATGTTGTTGGATTACTTTGAACAGCTTCACAGCAAAAAGACGCCTGTATTCTGGTCGGCTGGCTTGGCAGACGATCCAAAGAAATGGCCCGAGTCAGTGCCTCTGCCACCCAATGTCACCTTGTTTCCAAAGAACCAGGCGACCACCTTTCCCGTGCAGCGAGGGGGACGAACAATATGCACCGTGGTGGGTCGCAGTAGCGATGGGCAACAGGTGTTGCATGTCCCCAGCTATCGCGTTGATCCGACCGACGATTACACGGTCGCGGTGGGTTATGGAACTGCGGATGCAGATGCATTAGCCGAGGGCCGGTTTGACTATTGGGCTCTGGGTGGGGAGCACAACCGACAGGAAATCGACGGCGGTGCAAACGCAGCTGCCGTTTATTGTGGTTCACCACAAGGAAGGTCGCTCTCAGAGTGTGGCGCTCACGGGTACTCGACGGTGGACGTCGATGGGGATGGTACGACACGTGTGCATGCCATTGAGTCAGATGGGTTTCGTTACTGCAACGTTCAGTTAGATGCAGCAGAGATTGCTGCTTTGGGAGACATCCGCAATTTATTGGGCGAGCGCATCGCCCGCTTGCAGCACGAAAACGGGAGCCGTCACTTACTGATCGGCTGGGATATTTCGGTTGCCGATGGTGAAACGCTTGTCTCGATTGGTGACGTCGAAGAATTGCTGCAGTGGGTGCGACGTGAATATGGTCATGGCAATCCTTCGGCTTGGACCACTCATCTGACGATTTGTCCACCGCGGAAATACCCCGCATCGTGGACCGAGGAAGACACCATTCTTGGTGACTTCCTGCGTGCCGCCGCAAAACATCGCAAACTTGATGGACGCGATTTAAATCTGATGCCGATGACCGAAGAACATCCAGGTCTAGCCAGTACCACATCCACTCTGTTGGCAGAAGTTGCTGCCTCGGAGCGGATGGAAGTACTCGACCAGGCAACCTTGCTGGGTGTCGAATTGCTCCGTGGTGGGAAGCCTAATCTGGTGCAAAAATCATGAAAGTCAAAGACATTCAAGTAGACGGGTTCGGTGTATGGACCGGACTTTCCGTGGATTCCCTCCCTGGGGGAATGACGTTGTTTTATGGTCCGAACGAGGCCGGTAAAACCACGTTAATGCAATTCGTGAGAGCGATGTTGTATGGGTTCACGGATGAACGCCGCGAGAAATATTTACCGCCTGTTCATGGTGGAACACCGGGCGGAGCGATTCGCGTCACCGGACCGGGAGGTGGCTATGAAATTCGTCGTCGCAGTCAATTGACGGACACGGGGGCTACCGGGCAGTTGTCCGTCACTGGTCAGGACGGGCTGAGTCAGGGGCAGCACCGATTGAGCAGCCTACTGGGACAAATCGATGAGTCGATTTTCACGAACGTGTTTGCAATTGGCATGAGGGAGTTGCAGGAACTGAGCACCCTTGATGACACTGCCGCCGCCGATGAATTGTACAAGCTCTCCAGTGGGCTTGACCGTGTTTCACTGGTTGATGTGCTGCGTTCGTTGCGGGATGGCCGGCAGGGATTGATTGGTAACGATGCAGTCTCAGACGGTGATGAAGTGTCCCGTTTACTTAAGCTGATCAGAAAACGTGAGCAACTCCGGGATGAAGTACAACAATTGACCCGTGGGGGTCGACGATGGAGCGAATTGGCCTCTCAGCGTCGATCCCAGCAGCAGGAAATCGAGGAACTCACTGAACGAATGTCGGGCTGGGAACGTGAGTCCCGCTGTGTTGAAATTGCGTCAGGGGTTTTCGAAGCATGGAGTGAACGCGATCTGTTAGCCGAATCCATTGCAGAACTGGAAGCTGACTCATTCTTGCCCGAAGAGGCACCAGGACAACTGATTCAAATTGACGCGATGATCGAGGATCGTCGCGGGCGTCATGAAGAAGTCAAAAACAAACGCCGGGCTGTGCGTGAAAAAGCAGGGCAACTGCCAGTCAGTCGCCGACTGCTTGACTTGCAGGGTCGAATCGAAGCGGCAGCGGAGCAGGCGACCTGGATCGAGGCGTTGGAAGAACAGCTGGAAAGACTCGACCAGGGAATTGATCGGGCTCAGAGACAGCTGGAGTCCGATGCTGATCGTCTGGGCATGGACGAAGATGACCGGAATGCTTTACTGTCGGGTGATCTTTCGCAGTTACCAGACCTTTCCAAACAGACACTGAGCGCCCTGTCAGGACCAGCCAAGTCGGTCAAGGAGCAGACCTTCCTGCTGAAGCAGGCCCGCACTGACGCGGCCAGTTACAAAACGAAAGCAGACAAGCTGGCAGAATCATTGCGTGAAACGCTTGAACGATCCAACGCCACCAATTTGCAGCAAGCCATCCGGCAACACACCGAAAACATCACGACCTTACGACACCGCATGCAGATTGGGGAACACCTCGACAAGCTCAAGCGTCACTACCGGGATCTGGAAACAGAAACCGTTAGTCTCACGACTGCCGAAGCCTTGCCAGTGGATCGACTTGTTCTGCTTGGCGTGCCGTTCATCGTGGGTTGTCTGGGATTAATCTACGGTTTGGCCAACGTCTTTGGGTTCACATGGCTTGTCGCAACTCCTGAACCAACATGGGGAATGCTCTGCATCCTGTTCGGATTCATGAGCTTGTTGACCTATTATTTTGGGCGTGAAAACGGGCAGCGTTCAACCTCCCGTGATCGAGAAGATTGCGAACGTCAGATCGACACGTTACGCCGACAAATTCGCGAAGTTGAATCTGAACGCAACAATATCGATTCGACTTTACCAACGACCAACGAGTCCTTGGAACTGCGTGTACGGGACAGCGGGCACC
>JAPKCI010000113.1 GCA_028823035.1 Rubripirellula sp. | reverse complement strand
TGATCTGAGAGATAGAAGCTGATCTGAGAGATAGAAGCTGATCTGAGAGATAGAAGCTGATCTGAGAGATAGAAGCTGATCTGAGAGATAGAGAATTGACGCGTCCTTGTTCAACGCTGTGGGTGAATGCTTTTTCACCTGATGGCAATCAGGCGTTTTGCAGCGCACGTAAGATGGCATCAACGTTTTTCTTCGCATCGCCGAACAGCATATGCGTGTTGTCTTTGTAGAAAAGTGGATTATCGACTCCAGCGTATCCGGTAGCCATGCCTCGTTTCATCACGACGCAATTCGATGCTTTCCAGACTTCAATGACTGGCATGCCTGCGATCGGGCTATTGGGATCCTCGAGGGCTGCAGGATTCACAATGTCATTTGCGCCAATCACTAGGATTGCATCGGTGGTAGACATGTCCTCGTTAATTTCGTCCATTTCGAGAACGATGTCGTAGGGCACATTCGCCTCGGCTAACAGCACATTCATGTGCCCTGGTAAACGTCCTGCAACCGGATGGATTGCAAATCGGACTTCCTTGTTTTTAGCGGCTAAGATTTTGACAACCTCGGCGAGAGAATGCTGTGCCTGGGCGACGGCCATGCCATAGCCAGGGACGATGACGATAGTCTGTGCTTCTTCGAGCATATCGACAGTATCGCCAACACTGAATTCCGTGACCGTTCCCTCAACTGCAGCGGCAGGACCACCTCCCCCGCCACCAAAACCGCCCAGTATTACACTGATGAAGCTGCGGTTCATTGCTGAACACATGATATAGGAAAGAATCGCTCCGGAGCTTCCGACCAAAGCTCCCGTGGCGATCAGAAGGTGATTTTTGAGCATGAATCCAGCCGCGGATGCCGCCCACCCGGAGTAGGAATTGAGCATCGATACGACCACGGGCATATCAGCACCACCGATCGCCATCACGATATGAATTCCGATCAAGGAAGCAACGCCTGTCATGATCAACAGAGCGGTCATTCTTTGCTCTCCGGCATCTACGGGTTCTGCACAAAACCAGATACCAAGACAGACACTTGCCACTATCATTCCCAGATTGATCACGTGTCGTCCCGGCAGGGTCAATGGTTTTCCGCCGATGGTTCCTCGTAGCTTTAAGAAGGCAATGATCGACCCGGTGAAAGTAATCGCCCCAATGAAGACACCGACAAATATTTCGATGTCGTGGATGAGTTCTTCGCCCTCAAGAGGCTCGATCCACGGTTGCAGATGGCTTGATATCCCGACCAGCACTGCTGCCAGCCCCACAAAACTGTGCAACATCGCAACTAATTCTGGCATCCCTGTCATCGGCACACGGACTGCCAGGATGGCTCCCACGACGACTGCCGCAGCAATCGCAACCACCATCTCTACGTAGCCACCCGTCATCATTCCGAAAATGGTGGCACCCACGGCAAGCAGCATGCCAATGATTCCGAACAGGTTTCCGCGGCGCGCGGTGGTTTGTTTGGACAACCCAGCCAGACTGAGCACGAACAAAACAGCCGCTGCGATGTACGCCACATTCGCCAAGGATTCTTTGGTTTCGATTAGGTCGCTGGCAAGCGGGAAATGTGAGATCAAGTCCATGTCAATCACGTTATGTAACCAGTGGGTCCACCAAGAGAGAATCATTCATTGTTTTTACGCAAGTCTTACTTGCGAAACATCTTCAGCATCCGGTGGGTCACAAGGAATCCACCGGCAATATTGATCGATGCTACAAAAATCGCGATC
Organism: Rubripirellula sp.; assembly: GCA_028823035.1. Taxonomy (GTDB): domain Bacteria; phylum Planctomycetota; class Planctomycetia; order Pirellulales; family Pirellulaceae; genus Rubripirellula. Next base: position 17,089 of record JAPKCI010000113.1, on the reverse strand, counting down.
GCACCGAGCCACATTGCTGGGCCATTGCTGACACCGACCTGTACCATCCCTCCGACGATAATGATTCCACTGATGGCGTTCGTGACGCTCATCAGCGGCGTATGCAGGGATGCCGAGACATTCCATATGATTTGCCATCCAATGATGCAGGAGAGCAGAAATACAGTGAAATCGGAGATGAAACCGCGGTCTCGCGTCATGGCAACGCCAATCAGGACGAGGATCACAACGGCGATCATCAACAAGTTGAGCCACACAGATTTTGTCTGAGGCTCGACCGCCTGACTCTTGGCAGGAACCGGTTCCTGTTTGGGTGCTGCCGAAACTGCTACTGGTGGTGGTGGCCACGTGATCTCGCCGTCTTTGACCACAGTGGCACTACGAATGACTATGTCATCCATGTCAAATCGATAGCCCTCGGCCCCGCCCATTTCATCCAGAAGGTGAAAGAGGTTTGTTCCGTAGAGTTGGCTTGAAGTATGTGCCAGACGGCTGGTCAGATCGCTGTAACCAACAATGTGTATGCCCTGATGACTCGTGACTTCATTCGGGATGGTGCACTCGCAATTCCCGCCCTGCTCAGCAGCAAGGTCCACCACCACGCTGCCCGGACGCATCGTTTCGACCATCTCTTTTGTGATCAGCTTCGGAGCAGGCTTTCCTGGAATCAGGGCTGTCGTGATAATGATGTCGACTTCTTTGGCCTGTGCTGCGAATAGGGCCATTTCTGCATCGATGAACTCTTTGCTCATCGTTTTGGCATAGCCGCCGCTGGTTCCACCGGACTCATCGGATTCAAATTCCAGCATCAGGAAGGTCGCTCCCATGCTTTTGACTTGCTCAGCAACCTCGGGGCGTACGTCAAATGCTCGCACGATTGCTCCCAAACCTCGAGCGGTCCCAATGGCTGACAAACCAGCAACTCCGGCTCCGATGACAAGCACCTTGGCTGGGGGGACTTTACCCGCGGCTGTGATTTGCCCGGTGAAAAATCTGCCGAACAGGGAGGCTGCCTCAATGACTGCGCGATAGCCAGCAATGTTGGCCATGGAAGAGAGCGCATCAAGTTTCTGGGCACGGCTGATTCGCGGTATCGCCTCAATTGCAATGGCTGATGCTTTTCGAGATGCAATCCGCGCGAGCAATTCTGGATTCTGGCCCGGCGCCAAGAAGCTGATCAGAGTGATTCCCTCACGCAATTGCTCTACTTCACTGTCTTCGGGACTGCGGACTTTCAGGACAATGTCTGCTTCGTTCCAGATTGGTGAAGCCGAATCTGTGACCTGACAACCGACAGAACGGTAACTGTCATCTGGGAAGCTGGCTGCCACGCCAGCCCCCGATTCGACCATTACTTCGAATCCAAGTTTTTCGATTAGACGCCGAGCAGTCTCTGGTGTTGCGGCAACACGACATTCGCCCGGATGGATTTCCTTTGTTACGCCAACTTTCATTGTGATCGAGGGCCTCCTGTGAAGCGGTTAGAGCGAGGAATCCTATTCGACTCCGGCCCTTCTATCTACTGGCAACAAGCGACACCGTTGAAAGTTCGCAAGAGTAACTGCAACCTTCTGAGCTGCGAACCGTCACGCCAGATAATTGGCAGGCGACGTAGTTTGACGGAAATTACCACCCGTTTTTCATTCTCGATCTGACGGACGTTGACTGGCAATGGAGCCAGACTTGTCGGAGAAACGGAAGTCGTGCGGGTGACACCAACGCCGATATTCTGATCTGGGGATTCCTGATTCATAAACGGCATGACCCGCTAAAGTGAAACGCGGAACCGTTGCCGGGCGAACGCAGTCACCCCCAGTGCAAACCGTTTTGCAGTAAGAGAGGCAGCGCAGCCAAGTCAGAAAGGTGCCTCTTCGTCCCCTGCCTCGGCGAACGCATTGTTGGGCTCTGTAACCTTCTCGGTCATGCTGTCACCGCCGCCCGAAACGATTCTGAATGACATTGCCTCAGCACTCAGGAAGTATTTGACCTCGCTCGACTCATCTTTCTGCCAACGGCGTCCATTGAGGCGATAGGTTACTTCTACTTCGTCACCCAGGCTCATTTCGCCCACCGTGTCGCAGGAATCCCGGGTGAATTCGATCGGGACATAGTTGGTGAAACTGCCTTTATCCTGTTCCAATACGACCAAACGCTTCTGGAAACCTTTGTTGCCATAAGTTTTGGTTTCTTCAATCAAGTGGACAACTCCACTGACTTTTGTGTCGCTCATCCGATTCCCTCTCGTAAATTCTTGCTTGCGGTACCGCGGCACCACACCGGCTGTTGCGATCTGAAAGGGCTTATTCAGTCACCAACGCTGCACCGGTGCTTTGTCGCACACGGCGAATTGTAGCGAATTCACAGATATTGGCACCCAACCCACTCTTCTTTTCCGCCGTCGAAGCCAGGGAATGTTTCAGCCAGATTTCGGCCCCCCATTTTGAATCAATAGCCGAAAGCTCACCGTCAGTGGAGTTTGATCCGCCAGGGAGATGAATTCGCAGCAGAGTCACAATTTTCCAACAAAGGTAGAAACTGACCCAACCGGGAAACTTGGGCACGACTGGGCAAAGCTAGGCACCAGTTCACGCGATGTACGATCTGAAAGGCGTGATCGGGTAGAATGTCTGTTAAGTCGCTGTTTCAGGTCGATTTCCGGGAACGCCACAAGCAAATCCCGCCTGCAACGTCGCTCTACCTCTGGTCCAATATGCAAAAAATTATGCGTCTGCTTCGATTTCCACACTCTCTGCTGCTGTTTTGCACACTTTTTCTGCCAGCAGTTGCCACGGTTCTGCCAGCAGTTGCCACGGCCCAGAGTAAGCCATTGCAGGATGCCAAGAACCAATCCACCGGCAATCCCGAGCCGGTTCTGGACCCGGAACTGAAGCAATATGGGATCTACGCGGCAACGGCACCAAGAGCCAAGCCGACGGCAGCAGTTCAAACCAGCTTGCCGCTGCAATTTTCAAAGGGCGCCCGGATTGCCTTGATCGGAAACATGCTGCTGGAGCGTTCTCAGTACTTTGGGCACCTGGAATCGTTGCTTCATCAACACGCGCCGGGGCAACGACTGCAGGTCCGACACCTCGGCTGGCCAGCAGATACAGTGGACCTTCAGCCGCGTCCGGATAATTTTGCTGACTTACAGCAACACCTCAACCACGAAAACGTGGACGTGATCTTGGCCGCATTTGGTTTCAACGAGTCGTTCGCCGGTCCCAAGGGAGCAGCAGCTTTTGAACAATCATTGAGGACTTATGTCGATGGTCTTCGCACCACAGCATTCAATGGCGAATCAGCACCGAAAATTGTGCTGCTGTCGCCGATAGCCAGTGAGAACATCCAGGGTGTTGCCGCGGCAGACATGAATAACACCAACCTCAATGCCTACACCGAAATCATGCATCGCGTTGCCAACGATTTGGAAGTAGGTTTTATCGACCTTTTTCAACCCACTCAGGCAGCGATGCGGAGCCCTGGAAATGACTTGACTATCAATGGGGTCCATCTCAACGAAGCAGGTTATGAAAAGTTTGCTCAACAGGTTTATCGCGGTCTCTTTGGCAAGGCGGCTCCAAAGGTGCGTGAGGAACTCCGTCAGGTCATTATCGACAAGAACCGTCAGTACTTTCGCCGCTATCGGCCACTGAACACATTCTATTACACGGGTGGTCGCAGTAAGACGTATGGCTATCTGGATTTCCTGCCAGCGATGCGAAATTTCGAGATCATGACCAGCAATCGCGACCAGCGTATCTGGGATCTCGCTGACGGCAAACAACCAGACGCGCCGCTGGACGACAGTAACTTGCCTGTCATGCCCGACACCAAGCAAAGCCGCGGTGCCAATCAATGGATGTCAGCCGAAGATGAACGGGAGTCATTCGTGGTCGATCCGCGTTTTGAAGTCAACTTGTTTGCCGGCGAAGAAGAATTTCCGGATCTCGCGGCCCCAATTCAAATGAGGTGGGACAATCAGGGACGCCTGTGGGTCAGTTGTTCGACGACCTATCCGCACGTGTACCCCGGCAACGAACCCAACGATCGCTTGGTCATCATTGAAGATACTGATGGCGATGGCAAAGCGGACAAGTCTTCTGTTTTTGCTGATGACCTGCACATCCCATTGTCATTCGCGTTTGGCGATGGAGGAGTCTATGTGTCTGAAGAACCCCACCTGACGTTTCTGAAAGATACGGATGGCGATGGCAAAGCAGACGTAAGGAAAAAACTGTTGAGCGGATTTGGAACAGAGGACTCGCATCATTCGCTACATGATTTCATTTGGACGCCGGATGGTGACTTGATTTTTCGTGAGTCCATTTTCCATCACAGTCAAGTTGAAACTGCCTATGGTCCGGTCCGTCAACAAAACAGTGGATGGTTCCGGTTTGATACGGACACTCATCGCTTGACCAGTTTTGGAAGTTACCCGAGCACGAATCCTTGGGGCGTAACGTTCGATGACTGGGGGCAGCATGTCGCCAGTCACCCGGTTTTCGCTGCTGCTTTCCATTCACTCGATCCACCCTATCCCAAACAACATGGGCGACCGAATGGACTCAACGCGTACTCAGGAACCTGTGGTCAGGAATTCGTGGACTTCGCAACCTTTCCCGAGGACTTGCAGGGTGGCTACATCAAGGCCCGTTACAAACCGACAAACCGGATTGAAATTCACCGTTGGAAAGAGGGTGAGTTTGGATACGACGAAGAATATGTCAGTGACCTGATTTTCTCGAAGAACCTCAGCTTTATCCCCGTAGATATCCGCTTTGGACCTCGCGGCGCCCTGTATGTGTGCGACTGGTACAACCCGGTAAAAGGACACGCGCAGTATTCGCTGCGGGACGAAAGACGTGACCGACATTCCGGAAGAATCTGGCGGATCGTTGAAAAGGGCAAGCCACTGCAGGACCCACCGAAGATTGCGGACGCATCGGTCGCGGAATTGCTCGAGCAGTTGAAACGCCCCGAGGGCCGAATCAGATCATGGATCAGACGGGAATTGCGTGAGCGTGATCCGGTCGTGGTTAAAAATGCACTCGATGCTTGGGTGGCCAATCTAGATGCATCCGATACTCGACATCGGCACCACCAAATTGAAGCGATTTGGGTTTACCGAGGTATCGACGCAAGAAACACTGACCTGCTTCGCGATCTATTGAGGTGTGAAAATAAGCATGCTCGGGCCGCGGCGACTCAGCAACTTCGTTACTGGTACCCTGATTTCGATGATGCCTATCAACTGCTCGAAAAAGCAATCAACGATCCTTATGCGATGGTTCGTATGGAGGCTGTTATCGTTGCCAGTTACATCGGAACGAAGCAAGCGCTTGACACCATGCTGAAAGTCCTCACGCACCCGTATGGTGGTCACTTGAAATATGCCATCACCTGCGCTCTTGGTTCGCACTCACTCAGACGGCACTGGGAAAGTGACGAATCGTACAGTCTGGCAAAACTCATGCGGGAAGCAAAGCAGAATGCCGAACTGCGTGAACCACCCGCCAACGCCTCTGATGCACAGTTTGACACCCAGTCAAATCTGACAACGTTCAAGATTTCCTGCGTTCCGGAAGTCATGCGGTTTACAGAGGAGCAAATTCGGGTCAAAACAGGCCAGCCGGTAAAAATCGTTTTCACCAATCCGGATGCCACAGACCATAATCTTGTACTGGTCAAACCGGGGGCGCTCGAAGAAGTGGGCATGGCTGCCAATGATATGGCGAAAGATCCTCGCAACGCTAATTCGGACTTCATTCCGAAAAGTAAGCGATCCCTGATTCTGCAAGCGACGAAAATGATTGGTCCATCGCGCAAGTCGCGGGTGCAAGTCCTTCGCTTCCAGGCCCCCACCAAACCTGGAATCTACCCCTATGTCTGTACCTTTCCAGGACACTGGATTGTCATGAAGGGAATGATGGTGGTCGCCGACTCGGAAGATGAAGCTGCTGCAATGCTTGCGGCAGAGCAACCGACGACCATTCAACAATGGAAAATGTCGGATTTTGCAGGACTCGCCATTCCAGAGGCCAATGAAAAACTTGTGATGCGAGGCATGGGAGCGTTCATGAAAGCCAACTGCAATCAATGCCACGTCTTGGCGGGTCACGGTGTCAACCTTGGCCCGGATCTCGCCGATGTTACCAAACGCTACAAAGATGTTCGTTTGTTGCAACAACTGCTCGAACCCTCCAGCGAGATCAACGAGAAGTACCAAACCTTCAAGTTTCTGCTTTCTGATGGTCGCGTTGTCAGTGGTGTCATCGCGGCTGAGAGCAAAAAGCATCTCGACATCATGACCAATCTGTTGACGCCGAAACAGCTGACTCGCGTCTTCAAGCATGAAATCGAACAGCAAATGAAATCAAAGATCTCCGCGATGCCAGTTGGTCTACTCGACGTTCTGACCAGAGAAGAAATCAGTGACCTGTTGTCTTTCCTTCAATCCTCGGGATTTCAGATGCCGGAACATCTGAAGGGATTGCACGATCACCATCATGACCATGATGCAGCCAAATGATGCGATTCTATTGACCAGCGATGCGAATTGATGGTGATCAGATCGATGGCGTTTTTTGTTTGCCAGTTGCCGACTTCGCGAATGGCCGTTTTCCCGGTACATTCACACCTCTGATGTCCCCGTTTCCAACGTCGGACAAATGCTACGGCAGCGAGAGGTAACCCATGCGAATTGTTCTTTGCTATCCGGTCCAGGAACGACACCTTGACCAGATCCAGTCAGCTGCCCCTGATGCCGAAATCGTTAATGCGGGTCAGGAACGAATCGACGACGTCTTGCCGACCGCTGACATATTCATTGGACACGCGAAAGTTCCGGTTGACTGGGATCGGGTTTTGGCGGCAGGACGGCTGAAGTGGATCCAATCTTCGGCCGCCGGACTTGATCACTGTTTGGTTGCAGGAGTCGTTGACTCCGATATCGTTGTCAGCAGTGCTTCTGGCTTGTTTGCACCGCAGGTAGCCGAACAGACGTTTTCGCTGCTTTTTGGATTGCTGAGGAAGGCACCGCTGTTTTTCCGGGCACAGCATCAACGTGAGTTCATCCGTTTACCGACCGATGATTTGCGGGGAAAGACAGTCGGTATCGTTGGCATGGGTGGAAACGGTCGAATGTTGGCACAGATGCTCGCACCGTGGGAGGTGAAACTGGTGGCAACCGATTATTTTCCCGTCGATGCCCCCTCGCAACTCAGGCATTTCTGGAATTCGGATCAACTGGATGAGCTTTTGGCTGTCAGTGACATCGTTTTGTTGACGCTTCCGCTCAACGATCAGACAAAGGGTCTTTTTGATTCGAATCGGATCGCCAAAATGCGATCTGGAGCATTGTTGATCAACGTTGCCCGGGGGCCAGTTGTTGTTGAAAAAGATCTTGTTGCGGCACTCAATGCAGGGCATCTCAGCGGAGCCGGACTGGATGTTACGGAAGTGGAGCCATTGCCGCCGGAAAGTCTGCTATGGGATGATCCAAGGGTAATGATCTCACCGCATGTCGGGGCGCAGTCTTCACGTCGCGTGGATGACACGACAGATTTCGCCTGCATGAATTTGAAAAGATTCCTGAACGGACAACTTCCCTATAACCGCGTTGACAAGAAACTTGGTTTTCCCCACCCGTCGGTGGTCTGGCGGCCGGGCCAAAATTCGGGGGAATGACATTGAAATCCAGTTCCAATCGTTCCCACAGCAGCAGTAACCGAGATGCTTCGATCACGGACGCCGTCATTGTACGGGAGAATCGGAATTTGGGGCCTATCCGATTGCCTGAACACCGCGCCGACGATTTTATTTCCCTGTTCAACCGGCTGTATGACTCAGTTGGACTTGGGCTGCAGAAACAGGAAAACGAAAAAAAAATCCCCGACAGTCCGAAGACTGGCGGGGATTTGATTGATAATTTGTCAGCCTCAGCGACCGATCACGTTAGTTGAGAGATTGGATTGCTGTGGACGAAGAAACGAATTTCGCTTTGAGCTTTCCAGTGGAGTTCTCGTCAAGTATTGGAATCGATTGGTTTCACCTCAGCGACAAAACAGCTTAACAGCGGCTTAGTTGCCACATCCGCAGCTTGGCTCGCAACCGCAAGTTGGCTCGCAAGGAGCTTCGCAACCACAGGCTGGCTCAGCGCCACATGCAGGCTCGCAGCAGTTGTTGCTATGCTTCTTGAACATCTTCGAGAACATGCTCTTGATTCCGCACTTTGGACGTGCGCAAGGATCGCAGCAAGAATCAACAACTTCGCAACCGCAAACTGGCTCGCAGGGTGCTTCGCAACCGCAAGCTGGCTCGCAGGGTGCTTCGCAACCGCAAGTAGGCTCGCAGCAGCTGCTTTTCTTGTGGAACAAGCGGCTCAGGAGTCCTGGCTTCTTGGAAGCACATCCGGAATCACAGCCAGTTGGCTCGCAACCGCAAGCAGGCTCGCAGGGTGCTTCGCAACCGCAAGTAGGCTCGCAACCGCAAACAGGCTCGACATCACAACAGGTGTCGCAGCCCTTGTTACACAACTTGTCAAACAGGCCAAACGCGCTAGCGTTGGCTGAGCTCGCAGCAACCATTACGATTGCCATCAGAGCAGGAACGATTACACGACGCATCGTGAGATCTCCATGGAATTAGGAACTGGGGAAGGTTTTGCCAGGCTTGAGCCGCGACACGTCCGAGCGGCCAATGGTCAGCTGTTAACTGACCTGCTCGAGCCGATCATGAACAACCACTCGGAAGTAGGTCGATCGGCGTGTTGCGGCGCAAATGGCGAACACCAATCGGTTTGGCGTTCAAAGGGAGCTATCGACGAATCTCACCCGCCGGCTCTGTCAATCCTTTAAGAAAAGAAGGACCGGCTACGAAATCAGGGGCAACGGTGACGCCTTTTCGTTTGATGCGTCTGAGTCCGATTGTGAGGGCTGCAAACTGCCTGTCATCGGTATTGTTTCACCGTAGAGACTTCGCGAGCGGTAAAGTCTCTCACCGACAACCGTCGCGGTGTTCTTGAAAAGCGTCGTTATAAATTGACTGACTGGAACGGCGGCGAACGCGGACAGCAGTCTGATTCAATTCAATGCCTGTGTTTTTTGCGGCTGTAGACTGTTCCATGCAGTGAGGTTTGTTTGATTGACACGGGGCCTACGTGTTCGGGAAACCGCAGTGGCATGCGTCTGAATTGGTTTGCCGTCGACAGGGGAAGGCCATCGTGGTGAACTGAAGTGTCGTTTGCCATGATTGGCTTCGTGTTTCCAGCATCAAATGTTTCGGCAATGAGTAACTATCAACTCAGTAATCCATTTGTAATCATGAACGAGCCAACTAAAAGTTTTACCCGCAGCACGCGACGAATCCGTAGGCGCCGCCTCGTTCAAGTTGAGTTGAGGGCGGGGTCAATGAATCTCTGGTGGTAAACCTCGTCGGTAAACCATCAGGCAAAGATTTTAAGGCTTACTTGAAATCGGATGGTCACGTGAGTCTGTTGAACTTCGTCGGTTGCATCGTCGGAGTCGGTCTGCTGCTGTTCAACGCAATTATGTGGAGGTCTGCCGTACTTGTAATCACGATCGGGTTCACTGGGTTCTTGGTAGTGACAATGTTTGTGTCAACCATGTCTTACCGTATCAGCTTTTTGCAGACTCTTAATGCCCACTGGGATTGGCTCGATGCTACCGAAATTCCATTGAGTGGCGTAACGGTGTGTTATGCGGGATCCAGTCACGCCCATCGTTGGGAAGGGTTCAGTCATGCGGTTGTCGGACGCAATGTCATTGCATCCATTCCCGTCACGCAGTCTGCAACGCTTGTTCTTGTCAGTAAATCAGTGTTGCAAATAGGATCTTGCCAACAGGCAAAAGATGACCGGGATTCCATCCTTGACGTGGTGAAAAAGAAACTCTGAGTTGAGTCCTCATGAGGAAGCCAGAGAAGAATGTTCGGGAATCAGTCTGAAAGGGCACGTGGAAATCGAATGCTGTCACGTAGTTGCAATCGTCAACGTACGACCGCTGCAACGACTGATTCACTGATGTTTGCCGGAGACGTTACCACTGATGACATGAACAGAATTCCTTGGCTGTAAAACGAATCAGAGAGAACGCTACGCGGTAAAATTGTGAGCGGTTTGCTCATCTTCTTTATTGCGATGGTTTGTGCCGGGGTTTCGAAAATGGCATCCTCGGCGTTCTGGATTTTGCCAAGCTTGTACATGCTGTACCTCATCGCATGTCGTATTAAAGCAGGTAAGAGCAGTCGAACGTCGAGTTTCAGTAATCTCTACTATCTGCGGGGAAACGCATCAATGGATCACGTCTGCATTGATACTGGGGTCGCAGTTTCAACTTTCCCATGGCTGAATTTAAAGTTTGTGGCATACCACAACGATTTTGTGGCATTGCCAACAAGGGATCAACGGCAATACGTGATAGCGAGTGAAGATATCTTCGAGACACCAGAGCAATGGGCCCAATGTCGGAAGCTCGTCCATGAAAAGAGCGGATCAGCAAGCAAGTCACTGACCCTGTAACACACGATGGAATTCAGAGTCTGCTACGAGGTAACCGACATCCGTCCCAAAGGCGATACCATGTGGTCGCTTCAGTGGAAACGTCCTGTCCGAAACGGAGCCACCGAGGACCGTTTCAACACGGTCATTTGATAAGTCGATCCGTCTGACAGCGTGGTTCTCAGTGTCGACCACCAACAGGTTTCCATCATCATCTATCACTAAACCTTTTGGTCCGTTAAAGGTTGCCAGTCGGGGTGGCCCACCGTCTCCCGAATATCCTTTGGCTCCGGTCCCCGCAATATGATGAATCGTGTTGGCCTTTCGATTTATTCGCCAGATACTATTGCCCTCTCGAAGAGCAACCCAGATCGAATCGGCATCAACTGCAAGAGATCGTGGGCCATACAACGGTGAATTGTTTGCTAGTTGACCATCGGTCGGCAGTTTTCTCTGGCCAGTTCCGCTGATGGTGCGAACGATCCCCGTTTCCAAATCGATACGACGAATGCGGTGATTAACAGTATCTGCAACCAGTAGGCCCCCTGTGCCGTCCAGTACCACGCTGTGTGGTTGTTTGAACTGAACATTGGCACCGCGATCACCTTCACCCTCAAATCCCGGTTTTCCATCACCAGCGAGGGTTGTAACAATCCCTGTGGCACCATCCACTCTGCGGATGACATGGTTGCGAGTGTCGGCGACAAAAAGATTGCCCTCTCCATCAACTCGTACTTCGTGGGGCCAGTTGAATCTCGCGTCAACTGCGGGACCACCGTCGCCGCTGTAGCCTGCTAGGCCATTGCCGACGACACGTTTGAAGCGTTTGCCGTCCTGTGATCCGCGATAGATGCAATGATCGTCGACGGACGTTATCCAGACTTGGCCATCTGCGCATTCGATGCCAAAGGGATTTCCAATTGCAAGTGTTTTGGCGGGGCCCAAAGGTGTTCCTGGTGGATACGGAACAGCGTTCTTGACGCCTTGTCCTGTCCCCGCAAAAAGTCGATGTGTGCTTTTTTCCGGAGGGGCCGCAAACGAAGATGTGGCAATCAAAAAAACGAAAGCAGCGACGGGAATAGCTCGCACAAAACACCTCAAGGAAAGACGATGCATTTAGGTTGACGCATTAGAGCTTGTACGGGACGCCACCGAAACTCAATCCCGAACTGTTTCCTGAATAAAGAGGCACTATTCGCAGCACAGGTAGAAGCCGAATTGATTGTACCTCTTAGAGACGGCGGCTGAAATCCATCGTGCTGGTGGAACAACAGCAAGTGGAGAGCACTGTCTTTGGCCGCAGAAAACTCAGTGGGCGATTGTCTGCACTGTGAGATGGGCACGAACGTGCTGCAGTGGTCAGACAACGCAGTTGGAGTATGGTCAGAACGGTGCAGGTGTAGCACATCGGTGATCAGCGAACTGACGAAGCAGAACTGTGAAGATTCTGCTTTCCCAAGCTTTTACTGGTTGGTTGACTTACGCATCTGAATCCGGGTTTTTACGTTTGGCGTTCAGGATTTCAGGACTCGCCAGCAGAACGTCGACAACAACAGCGGCCCACTGCGTCCCACGGCCATCCTTGAAAATCCCAACGACTTTGTCCATCGTCATCCCGGATCGGTAAGGACGATCACTCGTCATCGCGTCAAATGCGTCGGCTACTGCCAACACTTGGGCATCAAGGGGAATCCCGTCCCCTGCCAATCCGTCTGGATATCCGCTGCCATCCCATGACTCGTGGTGATGACGAACAGCCGGCAGGATGTTTCGGAAGGGCTTGATCCCTTTCAGAATTTCATACCCTAGCACTGGATGGTGTTTGATTTGTTCAAATTCGTCTTCGGTGAGCTGCCCAGGCTTACGTAGTACGGAGTCAGCAATTCCAATTTTACCGATGTCGTGCAGGATGCCTGCCATTCGAATTCGATTAATCCCGTCCTGATCGAAACCTAACCGTTTGGCGATCATGGTTGCTAACTCGGCAACACGGGAACTGTGCCCACTCGTGTAACTATCCTTGGCATCGAGTGCAGAGGCGAGTGACTGTATCATCCCCTCGAACATCTGCTGCATTTCCATGTACTGGCGCTGGTTGATCAAGTGTGCAGCCAGAATCATGGAAGTTGATTTCATCAGATCGGCTTCTACCGTTCCAAATTCATCTTCCTGAATTGGGCGTACTGCAATCATCCGTCCCAGACTCATACCATCGCGTTGGATCGGAATCACTACGGTACGCACAAAAGCGGGGCTATCCTCAGCGGGGCTATTGAGAATCGCAACTGGGGCATTGCCAACGGCACAGATATCGCCACCGACAACTGACGTGGCATAGGATGCTACTTCGCCAAGCCAATTCTCATCCCAACGTTCGCCGGTGAACAAAAATATGCGTTCGCATTGGAGGTCATCGTCCTGATAAAGATCAATGGCAATGGTAGATGCATTGATGCAAGGGGCCAATTCCTCAAGCAGCGACTGGCAAACGACCGCAGCGTCCTCTCCGATTTTCAGACGCTCGCTGAACTGATGAATCAGGGTGAGTTCCTCGAATTTCAACGACAGCGCTTGCGCCAGTCGGTCGATCTCGTCCTCAAGAGAAACGTCAGATTTAGGGATAGTGAGCAGCGTATCTCCGGTATCCGGAGCGTTCTTGTCAAACCCTTGTGCTGTCTCGGACATTGCGGTCGCTGTAGGCCCTATTTCGAAGTTGCCATCCATCGGTGATGTAGGCTTGTTTTTGTTCTTGTCGGTGAGCATGCATAACTCAGGCTGGAAGTGTCGTTCGGCGGGGTAGGTTCAAAAAAGTCTAGGATGAAAAAACGTCCCCCCCCGCAAGAAGGTGTGAGATGGGGGACGTTCTACAAGGGGCGGCGAGCGTGATGGAGAATTACTCCACATCTAACGATTTTGCGGGCAACACCCCGTCGCTCCTCGGACGACTGGCTGGGTGAAAATTGGGGCGACAACGGTGAGTGTCGCCCAGTTGGGGTTGGGTTGGCCCTCGGTGCCGGGGAAAGGATGCCATGTAGCTGCCCGCAAGTCGCGTCAGAAGCGGCGGTCAACACTGAACGAAGCAATTTCGGTCAGTGAATCTTTTGCCGAACTTGGAGGTAGACAATCGAGTGACCGAATGGCCCGCCGTTTGTAGGTTTCAGCGACAGTAAGCGTGTATGCCTTTGCATCGCTTCGATTTAGAAAAGGCAAAATTGCGTTACGCCGATTGTTCGCAGGACCCGTAAGGAAATTGGTGATAGTGGCCCAATCCTCGTTGGACACTGTGTCGCGCAAGCGGATCAAGGGAAGTGTCATTTTCCCCTGACCAATATCTGTACCGAGGGTTTTCCCGACGATTACATCATCACCCCATAGATCAAGGAAATCGTCCGCGATCTGAAAGGCGATGCCAAGCGAGTCACCGTAGCGTCCCATTGCCTCAATCGTTGCCGGCGTGCCGCCGGAGAACGTCGCACCCATTTGACAGGCGACGCGACAAAGTTCCGCAGTTTTGCCGCGGATCATCTCGTAGTATTCTTGCTCTGAAATACCGAGTGCTTCACGCGATAGAATCTGACGTAATTCACCCTCGCACACCAGACGAGCAGCTTCCCCAACCATCTGGCAAGCGTCGGTTGAACCCAGAGTGGCAGCTAACCGAAAACTCTGGGCGAAAAGGTAGTCTCCGACAAGGATGCTAGTGTGGTCACTCCACTGCGCGTTGATAGTGGAAACATGTCGACGAGTGTCTGCGTCATCCAGAACATCGTCGTGAATAAGCGTTGCGGTGTGGACCATTTCAACCACGGTCCCCAGCACGATGTGATCGGAAGCCAAGGGCCCGAGAGCACGCCCAACCAACAGCAGAATGGCCGGTCGTATGCGCTTGCCCCCGAGTTGTGTGCCGTGCCGCAGAACCGCTGTCAGTGCCTGGTGGGGGCTTTTAAGTTCTCGGTCCATCATCGCCTCGACGTCCGCTAATTCCTTTTCGATCGGCGCGTAAAGACGACTCAGTACTTTTTTGGCAGCTTCTTGCCCACCAATGGCAGTACCCTCTCCGCTGATGTCTTGCTGGTCTTGTCCGAAAGTTCTCGCCCTAGTCGCATTTAACCCGTCTGGGCTGAGTGTCGGGCTCTCAGTACTCTTCGTTTGTAACGTGTTTGTCGAATCCATCTCGAAGTGACTCATGTTAATTTCGATAACGTCAGGTCTGCGAGTTCCCTTGTTAAGACGGTCGAAACTCGCTGAGAGGGTTTTACCAAGCTATTGACCGCAAGTGACGAACTGATAGCAACCGTTTTTAACTCAGCTTCGGCGAAAATCACCTGATTTTCCACCTGACTTCTCCAGCAGCTGAATTGTTCGAATCTGGATTCCCCGGTCAACCGCCTTGACCATGTCATAAACGGTCAAGCAGCCAATCGACACCGCCGTTAGTGCCTCCATTTCTACACCAGTCTTTGCCGAGGTCCGGACGCGTACCTCGCACCTCAATACTGCCTGCTCACTATTGCTTTCCTGATCCGGCCACGTGAAAACGACGGTGACTGACTCAACCGGGATTGCGTGGCAAAGGGGAATCAGCAGGTGCGTGGATTTCGTAGCCTGGATGGCAGCCAGTCTCGCAACCCCGAGAACGTCACCCTTGTCGGCATTCCCGGCGAGGATCAAGCGTGCAGTTGAAACATGCATCAAAAGCTCGCCGACAGCCAGTGCTTCTCGAATCGAGGATTGTTTTCCGGAGACGTCCACCATGTGGACTTGCCCATCAGCATCGAAGTGGGTGGGTGAATTACTCAGAATCAGAGCCTCCGAAAGTTACAGTGGTGGAAATCGAGTCGCTGGCAAGGTGACCCAGTGAGTGATCCACTGTCAGTTTTGTTCCCCGTCGTGTCAACCAAGGGGGCTGAAACGTAGATTTTAAGGTTGATCTATAAAAAAAGGCGTCTCACATCTGCGGGGATGTGAGACGCCTATTCGACGAGGCATTCAGGATCATTGTTTCGTACTTTCGCTGAATCCGTTCAGCTTGGTTCGAAACTAGACCAACTCTTTCTTTGTACCAACGAGGGTTCTCAAGCGTTCAGCCAGCAGATGGGCGTCAAACGGCTTCTTGAACGTTTCGTTGATGCTGCTTCGGTCAAAGCTCATCGGCTGGCCATCATCTGGCAACAACGCGATCAGGATGATATCGGTGAAGTCAGAGTTCTTGCGCAAGTTCTGGCAGATTTGAACTGCTTCGATCTTGCCAATCGAAAAGTCAACGATGATACAATCTGGATTGAAGCTCTCTGCCTGAATTCCAGCCTCGAAACCGCTAGCAGCTACAGCCACTTTAAACGATTTCTCTGGTGGAAGCTCACGCTTCAAGTTTTCAATCAACACCTGGTCTTGGGCGACGATTAGGCACTTTGCCATTGCTTCGTCTTCCAAGTCGCCCAGGGGCATACCGTGCTCCTTAAGAAACTTAATTAAGTATTCTCTTGGAATTCGGCGGTCCTGTGATCCAGGAATGCGATAGCCTTTCAAACGCCCCGAATCGAACCATTTTGAAACGGTTCGGGGTGCTACTTTACAGATCTTGGCGACCTGTCCAGTTGTGAAGACCTTCATACTAGGTTCTCCATAACGCCTCGTTTTATTCCCTCGAACAATGGTGCGTCGGTAACCATTGTTCTCGCAGCCCTTCTTCGTCGATTACAAAACAAGCAACCGGTCCTGATCGGTTACTTCCAATTGCCATGGTGGGTCACGGCAAGCAGATGAATGTTCTTGATTTCTTCGTTGGGTCCGGGCCACCCGGTTTGCATCTTGCGACGCTCGCCCTGCGGGATCCTCGCGGTTTTGGTTGTCAAAACTAAAAAGCGGTCACCTGATGTGACCACCCACATTGCTGTGGCAGGGGCAGAAGCTGCGAACTAGCGGCGATCAATGCCCAACCTTCCTGGCAAATTAACGATTGCGACCGGTGTGTGGACACAGGTCTCGTTAAATGCAGGAACGTTCGGCTATGGTCGCCGAGTTGCTCATGGTTGCTGCGGGATCGCGTTACACGATCACGCAACAACACGTCGCATTTCCCAGAATCCCCCCCTGGGTAGAACATCGAACCGAACTGCCACTGATTTTTCCCTGATTGGCACGGAGATCGTGAAAATCAGGTTCCAACCCAGCTCAATAGCTCGTTGTCCGAGAGTTAGTTTCGAGTAAAACCGGTCTAACTCTTTAGTGCGTTTGAATGGGAACAAGCACTATCAACGGTTTCGTCGTTGTATTGCGAAGAACTTCGCACTGGAGGAAATTGTGAAACGGGTAAAAACTGCGTGAATTCCGCATAACTATAGCCTTCAGGCTGTTCATGGTCGGTTCAAGGCAGAGCGAAAAGTTTTTTTGGAATCTTCCGCAGGATCCGGTTTTTTGGAGCATCCAGCTTTCGGAGTCTTAGATGCTGGAATCGTTTTGATCGTTAAACCTAATTTCAAATTGCAATTCTGTTAAAGTTCCTACCGCTGAACTGTTTGAACTTGATGATTTCGAGAGCCTTGGCTTTCCGGTTTTGGTTCGACACGCCTT
>JAPKCI010000112.1 GCA_028823035.1 Rubripirellula sp. | reverse complement strand
TGGAAATGGAAATGGAAATGGAAATGGAAATGGAAATGGAAATGGAAATGGAAATTCAGACGACGATTCAGACCAGGTTCGTATCCCTCAAGGGTCGCTGTTTCTGGAACTGTACTGTCCGCACCCGACATTGAACAACGACCAGGCCGCCAAGCCCGGTTTTCCAATGGAGCTTTACCAGCAACAAGCTTCCAATGGTTCGATTCAGTTAAAGCTCGATGCAACTGCCCCCGCTCTGGCCGGTGGCAGACCGGGTGCTCCGGTCTGGCGGATCGCCATTTCCGAACGGCACGACCAGAACGCCCCACCGGAAAAACGAGACATGTCCCCCGCACGTTTGCGGTCATCAAACTTTGCCAATCGCTTACCTGACAGCGCCTCTTTCGAATTGCCGCAACCCAATGAATTGCGACCCAACGGGACGGTCAACGCCGACTCGCGTCTGTCCTACGATCGGTTCATCTGGTTCACCAATTTTGGTAACTCCGATACCAATCCCAACGCTGCCTACAACGCCATTGGGGATTTGCTCAGAGACAACAACATCAATGACATGGCAGCCAATCAGATTTTCTTTGCTCCCAGTTTCGATCAGGACAACGTCACCAATTCAGATCGCAATCTTGAGCCTGGTCAATTCCTGACGCTGGCACCCAGGTCGGAAACCCGCTTCGGTTCCAAAGTTTCATGGAACAATGGACAAGGTCAAGCCTTGGGAGTTGGCAATGGAAATGGAAATGGCCCGGGTAACAATAGCCAACCTGATGGTCCCACCGAACAACGTTGGTTGATCCTTCCGAACGAAGGATTGGTCCAGTCGGACCACGACGACGGTCGTTTGACACCCACCCTTGCTGCAGCGGGTGAGATCGGGACTCCCGCCTTGCCGATGGTGATTGCTGCACCTCGTCCAGCGGGCTGGGCAATCGCTGATGCCAACCACCCAAACCTTGTTCAGAATGTGGTGGGCTTGAATGTTTCGGAACCGCTTCCAAGAAGCGCAGACTACTATCCCCAACCCAATCTGATGTACTTCGGAAATGAGGATCTGGATAATGATGGGAACACGGATTATCTGCTCACGGATGCCTACATCGACTACTCTGATCAAGATTTTCCGAAAACGGCAAGAGATGCTCCACTTGATGTCAGTCGCAATCGCATTCCGAATTCCAACGGAGAACCGGTGCTGGGTACCGTGGAAGATTACTGTTCAGCACTGCTGCAACGTCTCGCCGATCCAACCAAGCCCTACAACGAGATCACCAATCCCTACCGCACCGTGGACTGGATGCCGATCGATTTGACGGTTTTCAGTGGTGAGGACCGCGAATCAAAAATCAGCGGCGTAGGCGACTACACGCGTCGCAGTCGACAACGCAACGGTCACATCAAACGAATCGGCAGCAACACGCCGGTCGCTGCCAGCGCCCTGTACTCGTACGAAACTGACTTTCAGTCACCCAATGTCCCTATCGCACCAGCCAATATCGATGGTGATTACTTCCGTTTTGATGCCGGCACGGGTACCGCCCACCTGCAGTCATCCTTTAGTTTCCTGAACACCGCCGAAGCCAATGCGAACTCAGGTTTCAATGGCTTTGCAGCAACGCTTGGCAGCCTCGGTTCTCCCGCAGCCGATAGTGTGATCGGCAACGACCGTAACCTGCCGCAGAACGCGTACGCCGTTCATCCCTGGCTCAATCGTCCCTTTGCCTCAGCCATGGAAGTGTTGATGGTGCCGGCCTGTTCCCAAGGCCGATTCTTTGAGGAGTTTTCCTTCAATCAGACCGGCGATCCCGATGTGTTTTGCAATGGCACGGATGACGACAATCCGACTCTGGTCAATGCACCCTTCCGACACCTGCTAAATTTCTTCCACAGCAGTGAGAAGCCATCCGAGGGTCTGGAATTCGCACGATTGTTCGACTTCGCCAACACCCTGCCGAGATTCCGGGGTGAAGTCGAATTCATCAGTCCCACCCGTCTCTATGGCACGAATCTCAATGGCACGAATCCGCAGCCGACTTACATTCCAACGAAACTGACTTCGCTCCTGCCGAATCCTTTCAACTTCAATTACGACAATCATCGTCAGGGAACCATCAACCTCAATACGTTGTCCAAGTTCCCGGTATGGGCCGGTTTGATGCAGGGTCACATGGCGTCGCAACAGGAATTGAACTCCAGATCCTCGGGACCTTTTGCCTTCAATACATTCCGACGCACGCGGCGAGGGTATGCCATTACTCCGCCACCGCCGCCAGGTCAATCAGACACACGGGTCAAGAATGTTACTGGCAATGGACCCTATAACTACGACCCCGATCACTTGGACGCAGCCTTCCCGACCGAGTTCGGGGGTGTCTTCCGATCAGCCACTCATGCGAACAAAGCGATTCAGCTACGCCCTGATGCCGCTGGCCAGAATGGTTCGCGGAACAAGCTACGTCGTGAATCGGTCAATGGCGGACTGCTGCGAAACACCGCCGATCTGGCCGCCGCAACCAACCAGACCTCTCTCTTTGTCCGTGGCGCAGGTCAGGCTCCGATTTCGACAGGTGGAAACAACCCGTCAATGAACCGACTGCGCAACCCATTCATGCGACATCAGACTTTGATGCGGATGCCCAATCTGGTCTCGGATAATTCACAGGTATTCCTCGTACGAATGACGATCGGCTTCTTCGAAGTCGACGCTGCTACCCAGTCGCTGGGACGTGAGTACAACGCCGAAATTGGCAGAAGCCAGCGATATCAGGGAACCTTTGTGATCGACCGATCTGTTCCCGTCGGGTTCGCACCGGGGCAAGATTTGAACGCACGGGATGTTGTCATTTTCGAGAGCTACGCACAATGAATCGCCTCCACAATACGCGTCAGAATTCGATGCACCAACCACAACCTCAAACAGCACCAACCGGCTTCACGCTCGTTGAAATGCTGGTTGCAATGACCATCACCCTGCTCATGATGGCTGCGCTGGCCCGCGCATTCGCCTATGTGGGAACTCAGATTCAAGAAAGTCGAGCCGACACGCAATTGGCCACGAATTTGCGAGACATCACAACCAAGTTACAGGATGATCTTGCCCAATGCACCGTCGAACTGACGCCTAACACGGGTCTGGATGAAGATCAGAATGGGTACTTCCTGTACTACGAAGGACCTGTAACTGATGCGACCTCATCTCTTTTCCGTGCTGATGACTCATCGGGAACTCTCGAACTCAAGGATGCCCGCTACGGTGACTTCGACGACTACATCGCCTTCACGGCAGTCGCTAAGGGAAGCCAATGGTTTCGTGGAAAAGTTCCTCGTTACATTCTGAATATGAAATCTGCTGAATTGGCTGGCGACGCTTACGACCAAAACGACTTTGCGGGCAACCCGTTTGATCCTGTCACCATCACATCGAAGTATGCCGAGATCATTTACTTTGCCAGTCCCGAGTACGCCCTGCCTTCTCTTCCTGCATCTCCGGCCTATCTGGATGTTGATGGCGACACCGACTTTGGCAGCGGAGCAGCCATCGAGAATGGCCTGCCAGACCGAATCAAAATCCACCGTCGCGTTCTGCTGATTCGCCCCGACTTGAATTTAACCGCAGGAGCTTACGGCACCTATGGCGGAGCCCTTCCACAAAAGAGCAAAACCTTGGCCTCGGGCGGCACGCATTACTTCATGCGTGCCGATGACTGGCCCAACGCGACCACGACCACAGTGACTGCCGGCGCCAATACGGCTGATGGCTGGCTGTACGGAATGGCCGGTGTTCATCAGCAGTGCGACCTGTCGGTCCGTCGCATCCTTGTCGAAAATGGTTTGCCAATGCCAAACGGATTCGTTGCAGCAAACTCGCTTGCCGATCTCAGCAAACCCCACAACCGCTTCGCTCATGTGCGGGTACCCGGCAAAATTTTGGTCGGAGGCGGGAATCTGACTTCAATGCCAGTCCTTGCACTCGGGCGTCCTGCCACCATTCTGTCTGCGGTCACTCCCGATTCAACCCGTCTTGCTCCCAATACCACGCCAACGGCAGCGACCATCGTAACCCCCAACTCGCTCAGTGGTTTCATTCGTCCCGAGTTTGTCCTCGGAAATGACCTCTCACACATCAATGACCCCAACGACAAATGGGGACTGCAACGAATCGGCGAGGACCTGGTCACCAACAATGTGCTGGGATTCGACGTTCAAATTTTTGACCCCGGGGCAGCACTGTTCAGTGACAATCCGGCTGATCCGACAACACCTGTAATTCAGGAAACCGTTGGCCCGGGTGACGCTGGTTATCGAAACGCATTGCAGGCATGGTTGAACAACAGCGTTGTCAGCAAACGGGAACGCGGTACGTTTGTTGATCTGGGTTACCCTGTCCTGGCAGGGGGCGCGATGCGTGGCTGGCAACCCCGGCGACTCGACCGACGCAGTTCCAGTGACTTTGTCTTCACTGACCCAAATAGTCAATTGTCGACGGTTGTCGTCTCTCCCTTTTCGGGAATGCGTGCAGTGACCGCCGACCCGCGGACCGCATATCAGGATGCGTTGCAGCGTTCTGGACGGATGGTAACTTCCGATCAAAATGTCGTCCTTTTTCAACCGGCATTCGACACCTATACCTCTGCCTACGAGAAGGATGGATTCTATCAGGGACCATGGAATGGCGCCAGCAAAGGTTCGCTTTGGACAACCTTGCTGCCCGGCAATGGCAGCGTCACCGTTGACCGTGGTGCCAACGGACTTGATGATGACCTGCAGTTTGGTGTTGATGATGTCAACGAGCGAGAAACGTTAGCACCCTTTCTGAACGCCGCCAAAGCCGTACGCGTGACCGTTCGCATTGAAAATCCCTCGCTTCGCTTTGTGCGACAGTCTTCGGTCGAGTATCGGGGCAAGTGATCTCGGCATGACAAACGAAAAGCGTCGCACAACACTTTTCACCATCGTTGCGATTTGCGCCCTGATGTTTGCTGTCACGTACAGGACCTCAGGTCTGTACCAAGCCCATGCCATCGCCGCCGATTCGCGGGCACTTCAAACCCGGATCAGCACCCTGCAAGCGGATCTGCGTGACAGACTGACAGTCGCGGCAAGGGATGAGTCCGAAATTGATCAAGTCGCCTGGGATCGCATCCAGCGGGAAATCATTGCGCTGCATCCGCAGTTTCTTGCCAACACCCAATTCCAGTGGCAACGCTTCGATCCTGCCGCGCGAGTCCGACTGCTGCCGGGGGCCGATGGCCAACCGGGAACCATCGACTTCGATGACAATGCCAATGGAGTGATCGATGATCCCGGTGAACTCGGCGCGACCTACAGTGACGATCAGTGCATCATCGAAGCCTCAGAATCAGCCCCCAGTGAAATCAAGCCCAGCGTCGTACTGCAACTTGGTGCCTACGTCCCTGTGAGCCAGATGACTTCGAAGCACCGTGAGCATCCGGACCGTTTGCTGGTTCAGCATCAGGGCGGAGAGGACGCATGGTCCTTTGTTTTCGAGTGGCCAGCAGAACGCGGTTCACGTCGGGACAAGGATTCAGCCCAGTGATCCGGTTCATTGACTCGCCATTGTCGCCCAGCATCTGAATTAGCGGTTCACAAGTCTGGCCCCAAATCGCGATCAGATGCGACCGACAGCAACTGCTAATAACCCTCTGGATCCCAAGCAAGGTCTTTAACGGGGTACATCACCACCTTACAGAACCAGCAGCAGCGGTGAGCATGCTGCGGTCTTGGCGGCGGTTCAGCCATCTCTAAAATCAGCAGTCCAGTATCGACGTGGAATGGACTCTCATCAGGCCCCAGCCGAGCCGTCGGCAGGCGAAATGGATGCCGATTGTTGTCGTAACAGTGAATTGCAGGATTGCCTGTCAGCTGGTTCGCTCACTTCCTTATTTTCCTCTCTCTTGCCCTGACGACTGAACATGCCAGACCATCACACGTTGGATATCAAACGCGTCGCCATCCTGTTCGCTGGAGGCCCTGCACCAGCGGCCAACGCCGTGATCTCGACTGCCGCCTTTTCGTTCCTGGAAGAGGGTGCGCAAGTCTTTGGAATCAAACACGGTTACAGCCGATTGGCTGAATACACAGCGGCGGGACCGCTGCAGGAAGGTGATGATTACATTCGCTTTACCCACGACTCACTAACCCACGCTCGCAGCAGTCGTGGAATCATGATCGGGACTGCACGCACCAACCCTGGCAAGCATGTCAACGCACCAGAACACCTCAAAGACGCCGAGTTGGTCGCACCGTTGCGTCGAGTGTACGAAGGTCTCTGCTCGTTGGAAATCGATGCCTTGATCTCGATTGGCGGCGACGACACGCTGAAAACAGCCAACAAGATGAAGATGTTTCAGGATAATCTTCCAGCAGGCGCACGTCGCTTCCCCATCATTCATTTGCCCAAGACAATCGACAACGATTACTCAGGCATCGATTTCACGTTCGGATTCTTCACCGCCGTTGAAACGCTGGCCGAAGAGATCCGCAATCTCAACTACGACGCGGCTGCCGGACGAGCTTACTTCCTCTGTGAAGCGATGGGACGAAGTGCCGGATGGTTGGCTTATGGAGCCGCCATCGCTGGTGAGGCGAGCATGGTCTTGAGCGTCGAAGATGTGACAGGCTCGCTGGCCGAAGAGGAAGTCATCAACCAGGAAACAGGAGAGACACGCAAGGTGATGGCACTGGATCGCGTCATTGACCGCATGGTCGACATGATGCTGGCTCGGGAACGCGAAGGGCGTGAGTATGGAACGATTGTGGTTGCTGAAGGAATGGCCGAATACCTGCCCGCCAAGTATCTGGAAGGTGTCAACCGTGACGACCACGGACACATCAACATCTCGTCCATCAATCTGTCATCGATGTTCTCCAGGCTGTTGAGCGAGCGATACAACGAGCGTTCGGGTCGAACCCGCAAAATCAATGGCCTGCAACTCGGCTACGAGTCACGTTGTGCACCACCGCACGCCTATGACGTGATGCTCGGCTCGCAACTGGGCGTGGGAGCCTACCGAGCGTTGGTGGAAGAAAAGCTCAACGGCGTCATGGTTTCGGTATCAGGCCAACTGGATCTGCACTATGTACCGTTCGAGGAGCTGGTGGACCCGGAAACGCTGGTCACCAAAGTTCGCTTTATCGAACTCGACAGCGACTTCCACCGCTTGGCAAGGTTTCTGGAAACCTGCATCGACAGCTAACCTGCCTCGCCAACTGGCAACTGGCAACTGGCAACTGGCAACTGGCAACTGGCAACTGGCAACTGGATTCGTCCCGAATCGGACACTCACCGGTAGCCGCCAATGACCCAAATCGCCCAGAAACTTCTCAGAGCGAAAATCAGGCTCTGCTTCCCAAACGCCCTCGAATGAATCGAGGGCGTTTCGCTGAGGATGCACGCCCCCCCCTAGAGCTAATCGCCACTTCCCAAACTGAGTAAAACTCTATTTTCCAGAGCTATCGCAAGTTGCTTTGCGTCAGGAGAAAGCGTTCCGGAAATATCAAATTTCCTGATCAAGTTGTCGCTACAGCCAATTGTCGGTGCAAATATCGGAAATCTAGTTGTTTTTTTCTATAAAGCGAAACCCTGCCACTGTCCGCAGGTTTCTAATGTATCGGTTTGCTTCGGCACCAAGTACGAATTGCATTGGGCAAAAACGACTTGTCAGCTCACTCTGGATAACGAATCAATGAAACTTTCTCGCAAGTTGACTGGCCTTCTCGCAGTCGCATTATTGGCATTTATGGTAACGGGCGCTGTCGGTCAGGAACAGGATCAAGGCGGCCGTGGTGGCGCTGGCGGCGGCCGTGGTGGCGCTGGCGGCGGCTTTGGTAGTCGCGGTGGCGGTAGTTTTGGTGGTGGTCGCACGGGAGGCGGCGACATGACCATGACGCTGCTGAGGCTCGAACCTGTGAGAACGGAATTGGAGATTTCGCCCGATCAGGAAGAAGCTTTGACCAAAATGACAGAGCAAAATCGGCAAGAACGTCCCAGTGGCGACTTCCGCAACATGAGCGAAGATGAGCGAACAGAGTTTTTCGCGAAAATGCGTAAGCAGTCCGAAGAGCGAACCGCCAAGATGAAAGAACAGCTTGAGGAAGTACTGTTCCCCGAGCAGCTTGAGCGTTTGGAGCAGATCAACATTCAGCTTCAAGGGATCGCAGCACTGCAAAATGCCGAGGTGGCCAAAAAGCTGAAAATGACAGCTGCTCAGACGAAAGAGCTTGAGGAAGTTCGCAATGGCATCATGGAGAAAATGCGGGACAGCATGCGTGAAATCTTCGCCAGTGGAAACCGTGAAGGTATCCGTGAGAAAATAGAAAAGATGAGGGACGACATGGAGGGCGACGTACTTGCCGTACTGAACACCGACCAAAAGAAGAAATTCGAAGAGATGAAGGGCGAGCCGTTTGAAATGCCAGAAGGCGCAATGCGTGGAGGCCGTGGAGGCCAAGGCGGTGCTTCTGGTGGCCAACAAGGTCGTGGCGGATTCGGTGGTCGCGGTGGCGGTGACCAAGGCGGCCGTGGTGGTCGCGGTGGCGGTGACCAAGGCGGCCGTGGTGGTCGCGGTGGCGGTGATCAAGGTGGCGGTCGCGGTGGCGAGCGTCAACGCCCAGAAGTTGAGTAATCACAGCTAGAAAGTACATCAAACGGATTGCGGTGAAACGCTTCGCCGTTGCGACAGGGACAGGTTCCTTTGGGACCTGTCCCGTTTTTTATGGCCGGTTAGCTTATCCGCGTTCCCTGTAACGCTCAGCTGCCAGTCGCTCAGCTGCCAGTCGCTCAGCTGCCAGTCGCTCAGCTGCCAGCCGCTAGAGACCAGCCGCTAGAGACCAGTCGTTCCTTAAAACGCCTCTCGGTCGTCAACTGTTTTCCCGCGAACGTCCTGTTCTGCAGTCCATGTTAGGCGACCTGCTTGGTGGAACCACCAGAACTGCGACTGGCTCCGGTGGGACCATGCTTCTCAGAGTCCAACGCGAACTGCTGCTTCAGTTCATGCTGCAATCTGGCGACGGTTTTTTTGAACGCTCCACGATGCTCCAGGACCACCTGCTGAGCAGCATGCCCCAACGCTACGGCGAAGGCTTGTTCTGAGAGACAACGATGAACAAAATCGATCAGTTCATCGCCGTCCTGTAAACGAACAGCCCCCTTCGCGTCGACCAAGCGACGGGCGATTTCTTTAAAGTTGCGTGTATTCGGCCCAAACGAAACAGCACACCCATACCCTGCTGGCTCCAACATATTCTGTCCACCCCGGTCACCAAAACTGCCACCGACAGTAGCAATGTCAGCGACACCCCACCAATGCCGCAGTTCGCCAATCGTATCGATCAGAATGACTTGGTCAGAATTCCATGTCGACTGTCGTTCAAACGTTTCATCCGATCGCCGACGAAGCAGCAACCCTGCCGCTGTGACCAGGCCAGCCACCTTCTCGAATCGTTCCTTGTGACGGGGAACGAGCATGAGTCGTAGCTCGGGATACCTGACTCGCAGGGACTGAAAGGCTTCGATCGCCATCTCTTCTTCCCCTTCCTGAGTACTGCCAACCACCCAGACGCGCTGCGTTGCATCAACCCCAGCCCAACGTCTCCGCAGGTTCACTTCAGGCGTTGTACGATCGGTGGGGGCGTCATCAAATTTCAGTGAGCCCGTCACCTGCAAACGCTCTGCTGGCGTCCCGCAAGCGGCAAAATTCGAACGCGACATTTCATCCTGGCAAGCCACCCAGTGGATGCTGTGAAAAATCGACTTCGTCCATTTTCTGAATCGTTGATAACCGGCAGCACTGCGTTCGCTAAGCCGACCATTGATGATCATGGCAGGACAACCCTGTACCGCAGCCATCCGAACAAGATTCGGCCATAGTTCCAATTCAGCAAGAACCAATTGCAGAGGCTTCAAGTTTCGGAGTGTTCGCCGCACGGCCCAAGTAAAGTCCAAGGGACAGAAGAACACACAACGGCTGCCAAAATGCTGCACGGCCAAATCGTAACCAGTATCGGTCGAGGTGCTAACGACGATCGCCACAGCGGCGTCACGCTCGAGTTCTTTGACCAACCGCGGCAGCAGGTTGACTTCACCAACACTCACTGCATGAATC
Source organism: Rubripirellula sp. (assembly GCA_028823035.1). Lineage (GTDB taxonomy): Bacteria > Planctomycetota > Planctomycetia > Pirellulales > Pirellulaceae > Rubripirellula. The sequence goes on along the minus strand of JAPKCI010000112.1, from coordinate 8,732 downwards.
CATACACAGCGTTTTCCCTGTGTCATCGCCTGCGCTTCGGTCGTGGACAACCCCAGGAATTTCTGCCGGATCCCACGACGATACCGTCCATGTCGCAACATACGATACAGGATGACTGGCGAGAGCAGCGTCAGAGCCGCGGCATAAAGCAGATTTTCCAACATCGGATTCCCTTCCGTCGTTTGCTCGTGTAGCGAACGCTTGATCAGGCCTGCAGTCGCATGTGGCAGGCTTTGTATTTTTTGCCGCTCCCGCAAGGGCAGGGATCATTACGACCGATGCGTGGTCCTTTATTGCGGATGGGATCAGGCTTAGCCTGTTCCTGCTGACTGCTGGCTGAAGCGGCCTGTTGTGCCGCCGTATTCGATGCACCCGCACCAGCCATGTCGGTAGTCGAGGCAGCCTCCTCATGCTTGGCCTGACCCTCAACCCATGTACTGCGAATGAAGTCATCATTCAACGATGACTCCATCCGGAAGATCAGATCAGTGACACGTTCACCAATTGATTCCCACATGGACTCAAACAGCCGCATGCCTTCGCGTTTGTACTCAACCTTGGGATCCATCTGGGCGTATCCTTTCAGCCCAACACTGCTCCGCAAATGGTCCATCGTCAGCAGGTGATTTTTCCAGGTGTCATCGACGATTTGCAGCAACACCTGACGTTCCATCCTCCGCATCTCGGGGTGGAAACGGTCATCAACGGCACCATCGACGGTGAGTGTCAATTCCTGTCGGTTCATTCGCGACAGATCTTCCCTACCGACGTGATAGTCAAGCTCTCCCGCCAGCCACTGGGTCAACGCGTCCAGACTTCCGTTTCCGCCACTGGCAACAGCGGCGGTCGTTTCCGAGTCTGCGGTACCAAACAATTCGCGGACTTTGCTCTCGGCACTGTGATACTGCTGATCGGCGTTACTGCCCGTGCTGCGACTGTATTCGACCAACTGGGTTTTCAGTTCATCGCGATTCAAGCGAACATCGCTGAGGTCCAGCTGCACATTGAATCTCCGCGATACCCATTCAACCAGTCCTTCCCGATCGAGTGAGAGCTGGGCTCCCTGTTTTTCTGTGAAGCGGGACAGACCGGTCAGCACGGGGTACTCGGCTTCCTTCGAGTTGTAGGCTTCCTCCGCACGGCGATATAACTCATCTGCCACACCACGGCGGTCTTCGACATCCCGAAATTCATCAGGTGTGGTTTCGATACCGAACTTGTGACGCATCCAAGCACCCAAAGTACTGAGTCCGAAATCGGCATCCAACATGGTTGCCCCTTCGCTGACATCGATACCGACAATCCTCGTGTGTGCCCGACTGATCAATTCATCGATCAGTTCGGCCCGTTCCAGACGCTTCAACTGGTGTTCCTGGTAGTTGCCGCCCTGTTTGGTATTCGCCCAGGTCGCCAACGCTTTCCAGTTCCATTCATCTTCCATTTCTTCGGGAAGATTCTCTTCGACAATTTCGGCAGTAGTAACTTCGACCTGACGTTCTGCCTGATCGTGCGCGTAGCTACTGGCCATGTTGAAATCCATATTCAGGAAATCACGAGGTTCCAGTTGGCAGTCAAGTTGGCCACCGGCATAGGCTGCAAACGATTCGACGCCGTAGTTCGGGTCCAGGAATGTATCGACAAACTTGTTGATCTGTCCCCGCACCAGTTCCAGAACCATGTTTCGTGAACTGTGTCCATCCAACAGGTTCTGACGATAGCGGTAAACACGCTTGCGCTGTTCGTCCATGACTTCGTCATAATCGAGCAGACTTTTTCGAATTTCGTAGTTTCGCTCTTCCACCTTTTTCTGGGCCGCCTCGAGACGCCGAGTGACCAACTTGGACTCGATCGCATCGCCCTCCTGCATCCCCAGTCGCTCCATCATACTTTTGACAAAATCACCAGCGAAAATCCGCATCAAGTCATCTTCGAGCGACAGAAAGAACCTGCTGGCCCCCGGATCGCCCTGACGTCCACAACGGCCTCGCAACTGCAAATCAATCCGCCGCGACTCATGGCGTTCTGTCCCCAGCACATAGAGACCACCGATGGTTCGGACCACCTCTCCTTCCTCGCTCATTTTCTCGCGCTGGTCGATCTCCTTGACACACGCACTCCAGACCTCATCGGGAACTTCGAGCCGGGTGGGGTATTCGTGTTGAAGCTGGGCCCAAGCCATCGTCTCGGGATTACCACCGAGAATGATATCGGTACCACGCCCCGCCATATTGGTCGCAATGGTGACTGCATTGAGTCGCCCGGCCTGAGCGACAATATCAGCCTCTCGGCCGTGCTGCTTGGCGTTCAAGACATCATGCTTGATCCCGCGCCGTTCCAGCAGCGATGACAAACGCTCACTCTTCTCGATACTGACGGTACCGATCAAGACAGGCCTGCCTTTGCGTTCGATCGACAAGATATCACTTTTGTTGAATCGCGTTGTTTTTCTTTCATCCTGCAAGAGAATATCAACGGAATCCTCTGACTCTTCCTTGATGATGCCCCAATGCTCTTCATCTTTCGGAACAACCAACACATCCCATTTGTGAGCCCGCTCGACAGAAAGAGCCAGAGCCTTGTACTTGTGCTCCTCAGTCATGTAGATCTTGTCGGGATGTTCAGCCCGGTCCAAGTCACAATTGGTTGGAATCGCGACAACATCCAGCCCATAGATCTTCAGGAATTCAGTGGCCTCGGTCATTGCCGTTCCAGTCATCCCTGACAGTTTTGAGTACATCTTGAAAATGTTCTGCAGAGACGCTGTCGCGAATGTCTGTGTTTCCTGTTTGATCGGCACGCCTTCCTTCGCTTCGACGGCCTGATGCAAACCATCACTCCACTGGCGGCCTTCCATCAATCGACCAGTGAACTCGTCGACAATCACCACTTGCCGATCCTTGACGACGTAATTGACGTCCCGCTTATAAAGGAAATGCGCTTTCAACGAGTTGTCGATCAGGTGCGGCCATTCCATGTTCCCAGCTGTGTAGAAACTCTCGACGCCAGCCAGTTTCTCAGCCTCTCGAACCCCGGCATCTGTCAACGTCACATTGTGCTGTTTTTCATCAACCGTGAAGTGCGTTTCCTTGACGAGTTGACCGGAAACACGATTGGCTTCCTGATAACGGCCCATATCAAGATCAGCGGGGCCGCTGATGATCAGTGGCGTACGTGCTTCGTCGATCAGAATATTGTCAACTTCATCAATGATGGCAAAGTTCAAGCCACCCTGACACTGCTGGGCATCCTTCGAATAACGGTCATCTCCCTTGGACGCAGGACGCATGTTATCCCGCAGATAATCGAAACCAAATTCGTTGTTCGTTCCATAGGTGATGTCACACATGTAAGCGGCCTGCTTGTCGGCCGTTAACATCCCCGACTGGATTGCATTTACCGTCAGCCCAAGGTTCATGTACAGCGGAGCCATCCACTCCATGTCACGACGTGCCAAGTAATCATTGACTGTCACCACATGCACCCCCTTGCCTTCCAGGGCATTGAGGTAGGCAGGCAATGTTGCCACAAGCGTTTTTCCTTCCCCGGTCACCATTTCTGCGATACCGCCGGAATGCAAAACCATGCCGCCAATCAACTGGACATCGTAATGACGCATGTTAAGAAAACGCTTGCCGCCCTCGCGACAGATGGCGAATGCATCCACCAGAATGTCGTCCAGCGTTTCACCATCGCGCAAGCGACCTCGCAGCACCTCTGTCTGACCTCGCAATTCCTCGTTCGTCATCGCGGCATAATGAGACTCAAGTTCGCTAATCTCGCTTGTCCGAGACTGGAATTTTGTCACCTGACGCGCGTTGGCCGACCCAAAGATGGCTGTCACAGCACGCTCGAAAGCGTTAAATAGACCGCCAAAAAGAACACCTAGCAGGTCCCATATATTTTCAAGAACAGACATATTGTTATGGTTGAATGAATGGTCGCGATGACCGGTTGCGATCTGATTGGACGTAATGCTTCCAAAGAACAGGCGGTGCGGAAACACACCATTTTGGCCCTTACCATCAGCGAGCGAAACCAAATCAGGTCCGAGAGAAAATCGGACCCGAATCGGACAATCGAACTCGATTCGAAGGAACCCCACATCAACGGGCTTGTCGCTTGCAATACCTGCTCTTCCATCGGACGTTCCTACGTCAAAAGCAGGAACGCGCGCAACGGCCCTAACTTGTTCCAGTAGCTAAAGTTACGCGTTTAGGGAAAATGGGTCAACTGTGATTGTTGTTGGGAAAAAAGGTGTGGCGTCGCAACTGGGAAAACCGCTCACAGCAAGACACCTAAGGTGTTTACTGCAAACACCTTAAGAACCCAACAGAAACATGCGATTGAAAATCACATGTCGCGATACTGGGAAAGGAAGCCATCGCGATGCTGGGAAAGGAAGCCACCAATCAAGACCTGCGAAGCTAGCAAACTGGCGTTCCGCTCTCGGACCAGCTTGCCACATTCTACGTAGACCTGCCCAAAACAGGACCCTGATTCGACTCAAGATTGCGATGCCGCCAAATGGTGATCGGGACCGGATCTACTCGGGCTCTGGCTACGTTGGCGGGCCGTGCAACCAGGCACTGAACGCTCGAATCAGCGGAGAAAACAGCATCACCAGACCGATGATCAGCAAGCCATAAACGCTCAAAACAATGTTCAAGATCACTCCCTGAACCAGTGTCGTGAACAAAGCCCCCGGAAACGTTTGGATCGCGGTGTTTCCAAATAAAACTTCCGTCACTCCAAGCGAAAGCAGGCCACAAATCATGTCGAGTTGTACAGCCAACGGGAAAATGATCGTGATTGCTATCCTTGTCCCATAAACCACTCGCAGCGTAATTGAGAACAATCGGTTCTGACGAATCTTGGTCAGCGCGGTCGCATAGTCAAGATAGGTATAACCAACCGCGAAGATTAGTACCCCGAGAATCATTGCCAATATTTGATCTCGGCTGACAACGAGCCCAAGAAAGAAACTCGGTATCGCACTAATTACGCAAACGACAAACCACCGAATGGCAGTCCTGCGGAGGGATGCCCGCCGTTCACGAATACCCGAATACTGGCCTTCCAGATCAACGGGCTGCGTTGGCTTCACTTCCGAAGGAGCATAGGGATTCAGGGTATCAAACTCTTCACTCAACAGTATCAGACCCTAAAAGTTTGCGGTGAGGTGAAATAGTGTAAATTCCATAGCTTTTACAGCATACACGCTGATGAATCGATAAATAGTTCGACCAATGCTGAATGACACTCTAAACTAAAGGTCAGAAGCATTCATGCGATTGGAACAGACACGGGTCGCAAACCAGCAATCACACAACCCGGGTAACCTACTAGCCTCAGCAAGGTAAAAGCAGTCTTTATGCTTTTCCTAGAAGGCTCGACATCAACTCCTGACAACAGGCTTTGACGTTGCAGTCTAGAAGTTCGGGAGAGTTGAATTGTCATTTCGTTCAGGTAGTTCGGTACCTCGGGCTTTTTTGATGACGCTGTCCCTCTCCATGACCTTGATGTTCTGTGCATGACTCGAAGACTGGCTTTGAATTGACTGGCTTTGAATTCACTTTTCACCCGTTGCGAACCGGTGCTCACTATGCGTCGATGCCTGCTCACAAAATGCTCCGAGTTTCCACGCCATTGCTCATGGTTGGTCTCGAATCTCAGTCTTGGCATCCTTCTGATTGTCTGTCTGATATTGCCGGGTCCGATTAAGAGTTGGGGACAAAATGGCAACAATCCACTGAACAACGTGAACGGTGTCCCGAACAACAACGGCAACAACCCGCTGAACAACGGTAACAACGGAGGGACGATCCCATTCGGCGGCATTCAACCCACAGGTCAATATCCAACGCAGGATTATTACAACGGTCTAGATTACTATCGAGCTGGTGATTTGGAATCAGCCTTCGATCGGTTCGAGTCCTCGGTCCGCAACAGCCGCCGCAACATCCAAGGTCGCTACATCGAAGCGATTCCCGGCTTGGCCATGATGGGCGAGTGCTATTGGCAAATGGGTAATCTGCCTGCGGCTCGTGAACATGCAGACCAGATCATACAAATCCTGAATCGCCATCCATTCCTTCGCGGCGTGAAGTGGAATGCAGCGTTGGATGGTGCAGTTGTCGCGAAACGTTCGTTTCTCTGGCCGGAGGCTGCAGCCGTTCAGGTAGCGCCTTTTCGCACGAGGGTACCGATCGAGTCGGGTCAACAAGTAACAGCGAATACGATCCGACAGGGCGGGAGTATTGAGACGCTGAATATTCGCAACATGGACGTCAGCGAGATCATGCGTGGCATCGCAATCGCAGCTTATCGTCGTCGTGTGATTCTGGGACCGTTGTCAGAGAATGACCCTGGTGCACAACTGCTGCTTGATTCCATCAAGTATCCGGCGGGACTTCAGATCCCGATTGGCAAGACCATGATCGGAGCTGCCCGCAGCGTTGGCTACTTTGGTGCCATGGATGACCCACGAAGCATCACTGACGCACCGTCCAAGTCCTTTTACAGTGGCGCGGCCCATCCGCTTTCGGCCATCACCATGCTGGCAGCAACGAATGCGATAGCTGGCACCAATACTCCGCAAGCAACGATTCCTGCGGCGATGAGAACGGCTCACATCTCGGCAGCGCTTGGGCAGCCAGAATTCATCGGTGAAGCGATGCAATTGGCAGCCGGCTGCGTGACCCCTCAGCAGGCCCCTGCCATTGCCGAGTCTGCCAGACTGATCTCGGCCGCACTGCTCCGCGAGTCACGTCTCGCCACCATGCACTGTTTGATCGCGGGAGCGGATGCCTCCATCACAGCGGGTAATCTCGACATGGCCGCCATGATGCTGACCAACGCCGAAGCTGTCTCCAATCGCCGAGACGTCACGCTGCCCCGCTTGATGGCGTACGGCGCCTACGTCCGAGCCCGACTTGCCGCAGCCGCAGGTGCGTCCATCAGCAGCACGCAATCGACAGCCTTGGACAAAGCATTGATCCCCATGGTCAGTTTTGCACTCAACAATCGAAATCGTCGACAAATGCTGGTATCCATGCCACGCATCTATCAGTTTGGATTGATCGGCCAAGCCATTGGAAAGTCCTTAGGCAACAACAGCAGTGATAAGTTACTGCAAGCGTACTGTGAAGATCCGCCGGTAGCAGTTTGGCGCCGCGATCCCGTTGACGGCCTTGCCGGCGCCATGGTCGATCGCTCGATAGCGCACGTTGCTCGCGTCAACATGGCTGCTGCGACCGGCTACGGAGAGAAGCTTCTGCTGGCAGTGGATCTCATGCTGGCTTCGCGATTCAACCGTCAGCTTCCATTGGGAGGGCGGGTAGCACAGATTCGAGCCATCTCGCGTGCCGATGAGAATGATCTACCGCCGGGGCTCGCGGAACTGCGGAACAAACCGGGCAATCCTGTCAATGCAGTCCGAGCAGCAGTTGCTGCCCCAGGGAAACCTACGCTTGAGAGTCTTGCCAACGCTGAAGCAAAGGCCTGCGCGGCGGCATTAGCCCGTATCCACCTGCCTCAAGCCACGCTCCCAACTCTCGAGCAAAAATCGCCCATTGCCAAACTGCCAACCAAGACCGGTCTACTGACCTTCACTTCGGTCGGAAATCGCGTCTATGCAACGCTGGCTGCCAAAGGAAAAGTGGTGATGTGGACAATCGCTGGCAGTAATCGCTTGCCAACTGAAATCGCCAAGGTGCTCAAAGGCATCGGGGTCGGAAAAACACGCGGTGAACGTATTCCACAAGACGAAGCATGGAAAAACGATGCTGTCACCTTGAGACGGCACCTGCTTCCTGACGATACGACCATCACCACCGAAAATTTTGATGAACTGATCATCGTTCCCGATGGTCCGCTGTGGTATTTGCCGTTTGAATTGCTGCCTCTGCTCGAAGCAGACTCACCCCTGATCGGTGACACGATCAAGATTCGCTATGTTGCAACGCCGGGGTTGGCACTGAAACCGATCACCGCCGCTGCGTCTAACAAAAGAATTGGAATTGCCACCGGTAAGTTCTTTTCACCTCGCGATCCTGAACTGAATAAGCAAATCGTCGATTCCATCGTCGATGTTCTGAACGACCCTCTTCGACTGCCCGATGCAAATAATACGCCGACGGCCCTTCTGGGACATGAGACGGGTCACTTGGTCATCGCTGCTCCCCAGACCCCCAACACTGAAAACTTTCTATTCACCACGATGGCTCCGTACGAACAACAGTCGCCAATGGGCAATCTGGCAGCCTGGCTTCGCTTTCCCGCTAAAGTACCTTCGAACGTCGTGTTGGCGGGATTCCGAACCCCGCTGGGGGTCGGCCGTATGGGGAATGGAAACGAAATTTTCAACACACTCTGCGCACTCAACGCATCCGGGGTCCGCAGTATCCTGATCAGTCGTTGGGCGGTGGGCGGTGAATCGACTGCCATCGCACTGCGTGAGTTTCTTCAAGAACTCCCCTTCACCGGAATGAACGAAGCATGGACGCGGGCCAAGCTGATCCTGCGCGGCACAGAACTCGATCCGGTGGGAGAGCCATTGCTGATTCAAGCTGAGCATGGACGCGAAGGACTGACAGGCAATCAACCGCTCTTTTGGTCTGGCTATCTGGTTTCTTCGCCTGACGCACAACCAATCAGTGCGCCGCCCGCAGCAAACCCTCCGCCCGCAGCAAACCCTCCGCCCGCAGCAAACCCTCCGCCCGCAGCAAACCCTC
>JAPKCI010000407.1 GCA_028823035.1 Rubripirellula sp. | reverse complement strand
GGAGCGTCGTGCGTGCCGCGTTCTGGGTCAACCACGCAACACCCAGCGATATCAGTCGCGTCGGGCGGACGATGAACCGGGCTTGCTGCACGAGATGCGTTTACTGGCTCGTCAACGTCCACGTTTCGAATCCGCACGCATTTATCGATTGCTGACGCAGCGAGGTTGGACGGTAAACGAGAAACGCGTCCATCGACTTTGGAACGCAGCGGATACCTTGGGACGCGTAGCGACTCACAAACGAAGGCCAGACAAAGAACAATATGCCAAGCACAGCCGCGGCGATTGCCGGGTGCTACCAGCAGGCCTGGCTGACGACCGTCCTCGGTCCGATCAAAATAATCCAAAAACAGGGGGACAGTCGCTATCAAGCCACCGCCATATGCTAGCTCCGAAACTATACCTGTCCCCCATTTCCTCCTCCCCCATTTCCTCATGATTTTCCTGCCCCTCTTTCTCCCTGTCCTCTTTCTCCCTGTCCTCTTTCTCACTGTCCTCTTTCTCACTGTCCTCTTTCATCCCTCCCTTTTTCCCCTTCGTCGTTCATTGCCTGGTCGCAGGCCGTTTCTAATTGGTTTACGAGCTCTGCGAGCTCTGCTGGAGGTGGGCCTTCATTCCAGAGCTTGATGCATTTTCGAATGTGAACCATAGCTGACTCCACGGCGTCGCTGTTAAGCCGTTTGCTTTCGACGAAGTGCAATTCGCCCCAATAGAGCTTTTCGAAAGTATCGCGATGATTGCGAGCGCTAGCGAAGTTGCTTGCGTTGGCAATCTCTCGCGCGGTCTGCGTTGCCCGAGTATAGAGGTCGTCGACAATTAGTTGACGTTCGAGATCACGAATTACATTTGCTGAAACACCGCCGCTTCGTCCACGACCACCGTTGACGGACAAGATTGCGTCGCAGCGGGTCTCCCACGCGAGACGACATTGCTGAGTGAGTTCCAACACAGCGAAGTTTAAATCGGCTGGCCGATTTCCTTCCCGCCTCCATGAATCTAACTGACGACGGATTGCTTCTTTTGCCTGTACAATCTTGTCGTTGGTGATGAGTTGTTCGCGCGAATCGAACCTTGCAAAGGCAGCGCTCGCGGGCTCAATGTCGGAGGCGGCTGCGACGTCGCCGCCAATCGCACAGGTTCGTAAATACATCTTCAGATACGAATGGATGCTTTGACGCAGTAGTCTTGTTTGCGTTTGCAGTTCGGTCGTTTGCGTTTGCAGTTCGGTCGTTTGTGTTTGCAACTGGGTCGCTTGGACTTGCAATTGTGAAGACTGTTTGACGGCTTTTGCTTCGGCTCGATTGGCTCGCTCTTCGTTTTGCTCGGCGATCTGTTTCTGTTTTCTGACTTGTTTGAGATTTCCGAGAGCTTCGAGGTGATTTTTTTCTGCATTCCTGGCATGGTTATTGGATGCGATCGCGTTTTCATTGGCTCGGATGGCAAAGTAGGTCGAAATGCAGGTCCCCAGAAGCAACGTGACAAAGAAAGCAGCGACGAGAATTGCGATCGCCGGGTTACGGCGACACCAACGGCCACCGCGGGCAACGCTACTAATCGGTCGTGCTTGAATGGGATGGCCGTTCAAAAACCGCTGGCACTCGTTCGCAACTTCCGCGGCCGTTTCGTAACGAACACGGGGATCTTTTTCGAGGCACTTCAAACAGATCGTCTCAAGATCCTGATCAATGCCGGAGTTCAGTCGCCGCGGCGGTACGGGTTCATCGTTGATGACTTGCATGACCGTCGCGACGGATGAATCCGCTCGAAACGGCGGGCGTCCAGTCAGCATTGCATACAATAAACCACCTAGCGCATAAACGTCACTGCGACAACCAACATTTTCATTATCGCCGATTGCCTGTTCAGGCGGCATGTAACTTGGTGTCCCGATAATCTGTCCCGTGGCCGTGTGTTTGGAGTCACTGGCAATACGTTTCGCCAACCCGAAGTCCGAGATCCTCGGTCGGTCCGATGAATCGATCAAAACGTTGGATGGTTTGAGGTCACGATGTAAAATTCCATGCCCGTGTGCGACTTCGATCGACTCGGCAATTGAGTTCAAGTATCGAGCCGCGCGCTCGCCCGACAACGAAGTGTCGCGAATGAGTTCATCGAGGTTCTGACCTTCGACAAAGTCCATCGAAAAGAAATGCCGACCGTCCACTTCGCCCACTTCGTGAATCGCAACGATACCTGGGTGCAACAGTTTTGCGGCCGACTCGGCCTCAGTTTGAAAACGATCAATGTCTTTTTGCGTCGCGCTCAGCCCGCCGCGCATGGTCTTGATGGCAACGACGCGATCGAGTTTGGTTTGGCGAGCTTTGTAAACGACGCCCATCCCACCGGTGCCGATCTTGCCGAGCATCTCGTAACCGGGCACAGAAAACTCCGTCACGGCAGGCTCGTCAAAATCCATTCCAATGGTTGTCGTGTCGAAAACGCTGTCCATGTTCTTCAGCATCGCTACGCGACGCGACAGTTCTTCGGCGAGTTCGGGACAGTCAGCGCACAAGGCCTCGGGCGTCGCCGGATCGCCATCCTCGGCAAGCTCTTCCCAGCGATACAACAAGTCGTCCAATTGCATTTCAATCGACATTTCGTGTCACTCCAATTATGAAAACTGGTCGTTCATCACCTCGTGCAACTTAAGCCGCACTTTTTGCCAACGGCGTTTCAACGTGCGTAGTGGCATGTCGAGCACCTCAGCAGCGTCCGGTTGCGTCAGACCCTGGTACCACAACAACTCGCACACTTCGCGTTCTTCTTCGGGCAAATCTGCGATGTGCGCATGCAACTCGGTCCACGATGCCAATCGATCCGGCGCGTTGGTGAGATCGGCAGGTGCAAGGCCAGAACGATCGTCGTTTTCCGTTCGGTTTTTTGCACTTTCCAAATTGCGGGCCTGACCGTTAGCACCGCCGTAGTGTCTCGCCAGATCTATCAACTCGCGACGAATTTGAGTGGCAGCCAGCGCGTAAAAATGTCGAACCGACTCCGGCTTGACGTCTCGCAATGATCGCATCAAGCGCATCGCAGCGTTTTGAAAGACATCGTCGGTTTGCTCCCAACGACGGACGACTGGAAAGTCGGCGAGCATCTTGCGCGCTAATCGTTCGAGACGCTCACAACAGTGCCGAAACAACTGCTCGCGCGAAGCATCGTCGCCGGCGTTTGCTTTCACGAGCAAACGTTGTGTCACATTTGCGGCATCAGTGGAACGTGATTCGGCCATATTTCCATCATACCATTGGCTTTGCCTGCAGACATGCTGAACGTTGTAACGAGGGTAAAAGCTCCGCCATAAAAGATTTTTCAACAAAATGTGGCCCGCCTCGTTCGCCCGCTCCGCATGGTTATATAGAGGCAGTCGGTTTGGCCGACTCATCCGAATCAAAACTCCGAAAGGACGAACCATGAATACGTTCCGTTTCAAAATGCGCGCGGCAGGCATCACAACTTTACTGGTACTTGTTACGCTTGCGCAAACATCGGCTGAGGAAAAGGCGAACAGAACTCAAACGGCGGTCGAGGAGAAGCCCGCAACCTATTTCGAACTGTACTGCGGCAATTGTTCGCGAAGCATGAGGTATCAGGCGACGTTCCGCTCGCTCGACGAAGTCAGTGTCGCGGCGAGAATAGCGGGCAAAGAATGGAATCGAACGGCAATTCAATCGACCGACCTGACCGACGGTAAACGAGGCAAATACACGAAATCGCAAACGGTCAACTATCGAGTCTTCGTCGGATTTCAACGCAGATGCAGCGTGCGATGGGATTTGAGAAGCGAGCACCCGACGCCCCGGGAGGCCGACGAAGTTGTGAAGGCTTTGAGGGAATCAAACAGCGACCTATTGCAAATCGTTACACACTACTCGCAGGATCTGGAATCTCTTGCGAAAAAATGATCCTGCCATCCCATGCCCTTGTATATCACGCTTCAAAATTGAGGATCGTTCCATGTTTGCCCGTATTCTTTACGCCACCCTGGTTTGCCTGACCTTGTTTGTGATGACTGATCGAGTCAAGGCACTCGATCCGATGCACGACGCAGTGCTGGATAAAACGCTTGACGAATGGATCTCAGACCTGGGGAGCAACGAGAGGCAAACGCGATACAACGCAGTCGTTGCCATCAACAATTTTGAACGAGTTGACCCGAAGGCACTGCCTGCTTTGATCAAGGCGATCGAGGACGAAGATTCAGACGTAC
>JAPKCI010000406.1 GCA_028823035.1 Rubripirellula sp. | reverse complement strand
TGCAGATTCTAGAGGGGCATGCAGATTCTAGAGGGGGCCTGCTGGTGAGGAGCCGCATCAGGCTGGGCTGCCATCACCCCTGAGCAGCATGACGGTGCCAGCACCGTATTCTCGGCCAGCACCGTATTTTCAGCCAGCACCGTGATTTCAGCCAGCACCGTGATTTCAGCCAGCACCGTGATTTCAGCCAGCATTGACGCCGAATTGGGAAACCTGTTATTTCCCAGTCACCATGAATCTGTTCCATTCGCAAACCCTCGCGGTCGTTTTTTCGATCACCTGCTTCTGGCAATCTGCGCAGAGCCAAGATCCACAACCTCTCGGACTCCGGGTGGTAGGTGGCGATTTCTCTTTGCGCCAGTCCGTTACGGAACCTGAACCAAAGTCTCAGGAGTCCGTGCAGTTCAAAGAACGAGGTTCTGAAGCGTGCGTGCTACTGAGAAATGACAACATCCTGTTTGGTCAAGCGAGGCAACTTGGTGAGTTTGTGATTGTCCAAACTGGTGCAGGCGGAGAAATTCGTCTCCCCAGGTTGGATGTCGCCTGTTGGGCCGAATCGATCCGTGATCTGTACCAATTTCGCGTGGATCAACGAGAAGCCCCAAACCTGCGCATTCACTTGCGTGATGCACGATGGTGTATTCGCTACGATCTTTACGACCTTGCCGCCAGAGAATTGCTCGCTATTCGCAGAATTGATCCCGACAATCGCGAGGCGGACTTTATCGAAAATCAACTGCGAAGCCTCGTGGCATTACGCAAACCCTCTGTATCCCCTGCGCCCGTTCCCGGATTACATGAACACTCCGGTCCGATGTCCTCGGCCGTGGTTCCGGCAGGTTATCAGACTGCAGAGCCGGATACAGTGGCTTTTGATCAATTCACTGTTCGACGTTTCGCAAGTCACATTCAGCCATTGTTGGTCAATCGTTGTGGGGTTTGTCACCAGTCGATGGCACAATCAAGGCATGATGGTTTTCCGATTGCTAGTTGGAAATTAACGGTTCCTGCCGTCGGTTCCCGCGCCTCTGCCGCGATTACTCGTGCAAACCTGAAGGCAATCACGCCGTACATTGATTTGTTGTTGCCGGAAAAGAGCCCGCTGTTGATCATGGCCACGACTGCGCACGGAGATGGTCCTGCATCCTTGAATCAACGGAATCGCAAAGCGATTGAATCGCTTGAGCTATGGACCAGAATGGCAGCGTCCTCGCTGTCTCGGAATCAGTCCCAAACTGGGCAGGGAGGGGATGTTGCCAAACCCATCGGTCTGGTTGATGGCACGCTGGACGTCTCGGATACACCAGCGCCTAAGGGAAGGCCGGATTTGCAAGGCAGCGTCAGCGATTCAATTCAAGCGGTTGTAGTCCCTCAAGCGTTGGAAACTGACGGGACAAAAACAGCGCCACATCGTCTTCCTCAGGTTTCGAATCCTTTCGATCCCGATCTTTTCAATCGTCGTTTTCATGCGGCCAAGTCGAATTGATTCGCTTGTTGCCGCACGACGCGAACACCCTGTAGCCGTCGCTCACCTTGCAACGGGTGTTCCGCGAACGGATCTTTCTGTGATTGGTTTTTTGCGAACCAGACCACTTTGGGGTAAGCTCTCGTCCATGGAAATGAACAGACACCCCGAAGATCCATCGATGTTGAGTTGGCTCCCGAGCATTGGATCTCTGTTTGCCGCGGTGCTAACGGTGAGCGTGCTTGTTGGATCAGGTTTGGCGGTTGCCCAGACGAGGCAAGAAAGCAGTCCCGCTGGCAAATCCGGGGACAGTCTCAAATCCGGGGACAGTCTCAAATCCGGGGACAGTCTTTTTGAGCAATGGGATCGGGACAAGGATGGGTTTTTGAGTCGCGAGGAGTTTCCAAAGCGGTTTCCCGCGTTGCTTTTTTCTAAAATTGACCGTAACAGTGACGGTCAGCTTTCTCGTAAAGAGGATGATGCGTTTCGGGCCCGCAGTCGTGTCGGCAACCGGAATGCTGATCGAGATCTCCGTTTGCCAGAGGGCGTTCTTGTTGATCGAAATCTGGTCTACACCGTGGTCCAGGCCAGATCATTGCCTCTTGATTTGTACCGTCCCAAGTCGGACGCTCCGACGCCTCTTGTGATTTGGATTCATGGTGGCGGTTGGAAGAGTGGCTCGAAAAACGGTGCGGGGCCGGCCCTGAGGCAACTGTTGGAACGAGGTTATGCAGTAGCATCGGTCGAGTATCGCTTGAGTGGTGAAGCGATTTTTCCAGCAGCAATCGAGGATTGCAAAGCAGCCGTCAGCTTTCTGAGGTTGCATGCCGGCAAATACAATTTAAGTCCCGAGCGATTTGGTGCTTGGGGCTCTTCGGCCGGAGGGCATCTGGTGGCAATGCTGGGAACAACCAGCGACACCAATGACTTCGACACACACCCAGTAACTCTCAAGGCATCGTCAAAGGTTCAGGCTGTTTGTAACTGGTTTGGCCCGAGTAGTTTTCTTCGCATGAATGATTTTCCGGGAACGCTTGACCATGATTCCCCCGAGTCACCGGAATCACGTTTTATCGGCGTTCCGATTCAGCAATACCCTGAGAGAACTCAGCGTGCCAATCCCATGACCTACGTCAGTCCATCGGATCCTCCCTTTTTGCATATGCATGGCGACAAGGATCGGTTAGTGCCATTCAATCAGAGTGAGTTATTGCACTCGGCTTTGAAACAGGCAGGCGTTCAGACATCGTTGTACAGAGTTGTCGACGGAGACCACGGATTCGGTGGCGCCAAAGACAGTCGCGCAGACCTGGTGGAAAGATCCATTCGTTTCTTTGATGCCACGCTCGGCGGCGAGTAGCCTCGTTGCAGACGCAAAACGCTTCCACCGATATGTGGTTGTAGTGAGGCGTCGACCGGCGGGGCTTGGGAACTATTGTTGACGCAATTCAAGGATTGCCTTGGCGAATGCGTCACCCATGACTGCAAATGTCTTCGCGCAGCCAAGGTAATGGTAACCCGCATTGGATGCGCCGCGTTCCCATCGGGTACGCTCTTCCGGGGTGATCAAGTCAGCCTCGAATTGGGTGATGTAGTCCTGTTGTTGTTCGGGGCTCATGGTCCCATCTTTATTGGCGTGATTCTTGTTGTTGGTGCGGAGCAGATGTCGCATCTGGCGAAGTTTGTCTCGTTTGCCGGCGACCACTGCCAGTGATTCATCCCAGAATTCAGAGGTTTGGATGGGCGTTACGGACCCTTTGAGGTCTGGAAGATCAGCAGTGGCAGTCATGGCTTCGCGAAATGCAGCATTGCCTTCATTGGGGTTCTTGCCACCGACTCCCATCACACCGATCACGACTGGCAGTTCGGGAGCATCGAGATCTTTACGGACATCACGGATCAGGTTGCCAAGCCATTGGGTGTACTTTGAGAACCGGTTGCTGGTGTCGTCCTTGTCCGGCAGTGGATAGACCTCGCGATTGACCATGTCATTGAAGCCTTGAAACCAGACAAAGCCTGCGATCTCATAGCCCTCTGATGCGTCGTAATCGGGGCAAACGCGTTGGATGTCGGACAGCACGTGCTTCACGTGGGAGATCATCATGCGATAGTAGTGACCACCGTTTTCCGGTGAGTTGCGATTTCGTTCCAGATCCTTTTCGGTTTGTTGGTAGGGTCCAGCACTCGGCGGGCGATAGTCATAGAACAGCGACTTACCACCCCAGGCGGTTTTGATGATCAATACCGGTTCTTCGAATGCATCATCCATCGTGATACCGAACGTGAATTCGGGGCCAATCTTGCCACCGTCTTCGGTCGGATTGCGACGTGATCCGTAACCGGTGGTCAGCGGTCCAAAACCCTCGCCGTTTTTTTCTCCGATTCCGGTCAAGTATGAAATGCGGACACCCTGGCAGATGTGGGGTTTCCCGTCTTTGCCTCGCATTTTTTTCAACAGCGGCGCTGTTTCCGGATCATCACCGATGTAGTCAAACGTCTCGACCTTGGCGTGGCCTTCCATGTTGGACTGGCCGGCGAGGATGAAAACCTTCAGTGGACCTTTAGCAGTGACTACTGTTGTTGATGCAAGCATCAGCAAAGCGATCAGCGTCAGTGGAGACACGGTGCGGACGACGAAAACGGACATCAGACACTCAGGTTGATAGGTGGGAAATAAGTGAGTCTGCGAACGATTGAACTTCTTTGAGACAAGGAGGCATTTGAGTTCCATGATTATGCACTAGAC
>JAPKCI010000405.1 GCA_028823035.1 Rubripirellula sp. | reverse complement strand
CGCTTGCCCCGAGGGGATCCGCGACGACTGCCTCAGCCGTGTACTCACCACTGTGAGTGCCGGACTGGGTTGTCCACGTTATCAAGCCGGTATCAGACACCTGCATGCCCTCGGGAGCATTGTTGAGTCTGTAGGCCAAGGTGGACTTGGCATCGTCCACGTCGGCGACATCCAGTTGCACGCTCACACTTTCGCCAGCCAAAATGTCCGCTTGCCCAAATGCTGCCAGAGTCGGAGCAACATTGGCTTGTACGGTAATCACTGTAAGCAGTTCACTTTTAACTCCGTGCGAATCGGCCGCGATGAAACGAACATCGTGAGCCCCCAACTGATCGCTAGCTGGTTTCCAACTGAACCCCGAAACGGCATCATAGGTTGCCCCAACCGGCAGATCACTTGCAGACAACACCAGGTTGTCGTCATCCAGATCTGTTGCAACAGGTGTAAAGGCCAGTAGATTTTGCTCCTTGCATGACTGTAGCCCAGCATTCTCCCACTTCGGTGTGTGGTTGACAGTGATAGAGAAATTCCGACCGGCAGCCAGACCGTCCTGATCAATCACATGAACCTCGACACTGTATGCATTGCCCTCAAACCCGCTGCCAACAGTCCATTGAATCAGCCCCTTCTTGGCAATGCTCATTCCCTCAGGACTATTTTGTAACAGATACCTTAACTTGGAAGTGTCTCCCTCGTCATCTGCAACCACCTGCACCTCATAAACATCCCCGGTTGACACGATGACAGAATCAATCGCTGCAATCGTCGGCGGAGCGTTGACCAGCAAAAGCGCTTCACCACTGACCTGAAAACCAATCGTGTTTGCAATGATGACGGTGTAAAATCCTTCGTCGGCTTTTGTGGCGCTTTCAATGACAAGCGTGTCGCTGGTCTTGCCGTCAAGGCCAACTCCATCCTTCTGCCATTGGTAGGTCTTGGGGCCACTGCCAGAAGCCAGCGCGAAGAATGTCGCCGACTCGCCGCCCAGGATCTCCGTACCAAGAGGATGGACGTTGATCGAAATGGACTCTTCAACAATCACATCAGCATCGCGACTCGCGACAACTTCAATCGTGTTGCTGACTTCAACATGATAAGCACCGCCGTTAGCACGCAACATTCCGGCAATCTCCAACACGGATTCAGTTGCCCCCTCAATCTTCTTTGATCCATAATACCATTGGTAGGCATAGGGACCGCTCCCGCTCACGACAACGCCCATGCTTAGCGTGGCCTCAACGTCAACATGGGTGTCCTTGGGTTGAACGGTAATCTCGAGTGGAAGCAGAACATTCAGACCGGCAACTTCACTCGCAACCGCGCCATAGAGACTTTGAACGATTACCGCATAGTCCCCATCATTTGACGCATCGACAGAATCGACGACCAGTTCCTCGCCAGTGGCGCCATCGATATCAACGCCATCGTACTGCCATTGGTACGAAAACGGGGCTGTACCCGTTACCTCTACTGTGAACACCGCACTACGTCCCTTCTCAACCGTTTGGGCAACCGGTTGAACCGCAATCCCCGGGGGAATGTTAACCACCAGCGTTGCGAACTCACTCGTCACCGTACTGACCGGATTACTCAAGACCGCATGATAAGCCCCTTGATTGGCGACGCTGACATTACTTATTTGCAACGAAGACCCAGTAGCTCCGTCCACAGCAGTGCCATCAAGATACCATTGATAACCGACCGGGTTGGAACCATTGGCAACCACATCCAGAACAACAAGGGTTCCCGCAACCACCAACTGACCCTCCGGCTGTTTGGTCACTTCCAATGGCGTCAGAACTAAAACCTCGACCGCCTGGCTGCTCGTAATTCCTGCTTCGTTGGACACTTCAACAGTGTAACTGCCCACCTCTGAAAGCTTCAAATCAGCAAGGTCCAGAGTGTCCTGGGTCTGCCCGTCAAGTACAACGCCGTCTTGACGCCACTGGTAGGAAATGGTCCCAGAACCAACTGCCACCACGCTTAACGTAAAATCACCACCCACAGATACCGCACCTCCTGTCGGCTGAACCTGGATAACCGGTGGCGCGACGACAGCAACGGTCGCAGTCGCGCTCGTGACCGTTCCTGCCGTGTTGGAAACCGTCACATGATAACTGCCAGAATCACTTGAGTTTGCAGTTGAAAGCGAGTAATTCGATTCAACCGCACCAGCAATCGCCTCGCCATCCTTGAACCATTGGTAGCCAAGGCTCTCGCCAATCGCTGAAACGGATAAGAGTAAACGAGCGTATTGCCCAAGCGCTTTGTCGCTTGGTGAGGCCACAATAACCGGCGGGGAATTGACACTTATTTGAATGACATCGCTTACCGTCGTCCCGACAGTGTTAGACACTTCAACCGTGTAATCACCCGAGTCCGTGCTGTTTATACTGCTCAATGTCAGAGTATTACTGACGGCACCAGCGATGGAGACACCATCCCGCTTCCACTGATAACTCAACGTCAAACCGCTGAAAGCCGTAACAGACAATTCAAGTTCGGAACCGGCAATTGCAAACGTGGAGCCGGTCAGGGATGTGATCGCAGGAGATGCACCAACGGCCAGCGCAGCCACATCGCTTAAAACACTTCCAGTCGGGTTCGTGACAACCACCTGGTAATTCCCAGCTGTCGCCGCGTTAAGGTTTACTAAACTCAAAGAAGCCGAGGTGGCTCCTGAAACTGCCTCGCCATCATGCATCCACTGGTATGTGATGGGATCGGAACCAACCGCAGACACCGCCAGCGCAATGCTTCCTCCAACAACACCGACTGTGTCAGCCGGCTGAGTCTCAATGCTAACCGGCTGAACCACACGAACCGGAATCACATCACTTGTTGTCGTACCTGCGAAATTGCTCACCTCAACCGTGTAATCCCCGGCATCAGAGTACCGCAGATTGGTGAAGCTCAACTTGGATGCCGTCGCTCCATCGATGATGTTTCCGTCACGACGCCATTGATAAGTCAATTCTGTGTCTGCAAGCGGATTGCTGGCAGACACTTCCATTGTCACCGTGCCGCCCAACAGTCCGTCAACGCTCTCCGTCACGGAATCCAACGTCGGCACCTTCGCCAACTCATGATTTAACTGTACCGTACCGGTTTCACCTCCTACGCCATCAACAGCAACCAGGTAGGTGGCTCCCTTTTCCGCGTGAAACACCACCTCACTATCCTGACCGTCATCCCCGCCGTCATTGTTACTGGCCACTTCCTCTATGGCATCCCATCCTGTGCCGCTGCCGACCTTGTAGATAGCCAATACAGTGTCAAAACTACTTTCGTCGGTGCTTATCTTGGCCGCACCCTCCTCATCCGGGGTAAATGTCGTCCACGCAGAGGCGCCTCCCGTGGTGCCGGCATGGTTGGGTTCGCCCGGATCCTTAGCCGCCCCTGTGGTGGTGTATACCGTGGAACCGGTGAACGAAAATTCGCCCGGCTTCTTCTGAATCCTCCTCAATTTTGCTATCAATCTCGGCAGCAAATCTGGGCCACCGAGTATCGGTTCGCGCAACTTGCCTCCTTCATCATTGCCCGCCCCCTCCCCGCCCGTCACAAACGCGCCAAGATCCAACTTCGTGCTGACCTTGATCTCGGGGGCATCCTTGATTAGGCCTATTGTCAGTTGGGCGACTTCACTTACCACGGACTCACCGCCGACTGTCACTCTGACGGAATAGGCACCGGCATCGACCACCTGCAAATACTCCAGAACCAAGCTCTCTGAATCCTCACCCAAGATCCATTTGCCCTCTTTGAGCCAAGAGTAAGCAACCTCACTGGCTGCTGCCGCCACCGAAACATCAAACTTGACCCGGCCACCAACCGCCCTGGTTTTAGCTTTCGGATGGACTGTGATAACCGGCAGCGGTGAATCTGCCTCTTCCAACGTCCAAGCCAACACCACATCACCCGTGGCTCCGCTAAATCCGTCTACAGCTACATGATAAACTTTACCCTTAACCGCATTGAACCGAACATTGCTGGTCAGATAGCCCCCTGAGTCGGCATCCACCGCCTGCAAGATCAACGAGTCAAGTGTACTTCCGGTGTAAACAGCAAGAGTCGTGTCGAATGTGCTGCCTTGAGTGGAGTAAGTAACGATGCCATTGGCCGGTGCCGCCCAACTTGTCCAGACCGATACATTGGCTGCGCTACCCCCATGTCTGGGTTCTCCGATCTGGGCAGTAGCTCCAACATTGCTGCCTCG
>JAPKCI010000404.1 GCA_028823035.1 Rubripirellula sp. | reverse complement strand
GTCGTACGGGCTCGGTTTCTTATTGTCCTTGTGATTGTCGACGGCTTCGAAGTTGTCCAACGCGCGGCGGGCGATACTGCGGGCTAGGGCTTCGATGCCGTGGTCGCCTGTGACTCCGTTGGCGCTGGCCCATTCCTTCACGAAGTCCGCGAACGTCTTGGGTGGAATGTGTCCACCATTGATTTCGACGTGCAGAATCTCTCCGTCGGTCGGGTCGGACCAATCGGGATAAGAGAGCTTAATAATCCGCTCGCAATCATCCGCCGCGAGACTGTCGGCGGTTTTCAGCCGTCGTAGGAATTCGTCGGCGGTTTCGATAGGGTCGCTGTTCATTGAATCAATCCATGGGTGAGAGAACGCGGACGGCTCCACCCGCGCCCGTGTGGATTGAACGCGGGCAAGGGCGGAGCACTGGCGGGCAAATTACTCCCGCGCTGTTCGCAGGTGATTAGACGCGGCTTGGCGGCGGATGTTCCATTAGCCCTTCGTCGCCAACGTCGCTAGGTATTCCCCGGCGTTTACGGCTTTGCCGATTGCCTGCTGGGCGTAGTGGTCCGTCATATCGGTGCGGGCGTGGCCCAATAACGCGGCGGCGGCTTCGATTCCTAGTGCCTCTCGCACGGTCGTCGCTGCGGCGTGTCGCAGCTGGTAGGGGAACCAGTGCGGTTGATTCGCCTTTTTGGCGGAGTTTCGAATCGCTTGGTAGTAACTCCCCGATTTGTATTGCTCCCCCGGCTGCCGTTTGGGCTTGTGCTTCTTACGGTGCGTCTGCGACGGCTGAACCTTCGTTTTGCGGTTCTTCCGCTGCTCCGCTCGATACCATGTCATTGATTCACGGGGCGAGAAACAAAACGCCTCGGGGTCGCGGTCAAGGTACGGCCCAATCGTTATTCGGGTATCTCCGACAATCGGCACGGCCTTTTTCTTGCCGCGATGGGCGGTTTTGTGCTTGGGAGGGCGATACAGCCAAACGCCGTCGTCGCGTTTCTCAATGTCGCAGGGGCGAAGATTGCAAACCTCGCTCGGTCGCATCCCTGTCGCTGCCTGTAGCCCAATCATCGCCTTAAGAATCGGCGACAAGTGTTTGGCCGTGGCTTGGACAATGTCCAGGTCGACGGGCTCAACGTCTTCGGTTTCGTGCGCCTCTGTCTGGCCCGCTCGTAGCGGCTCCAGCGTATCGAGTTTGATAACGACGTTCACGTCGACCAATTCCATCGAAACGGCGTGTTTGAAAATCTTTTTCACGCCTCGAATCAGTCGGTTTACATACTTCCGCGACAATCGCTCTCCGACCATGTCGTCTCGCACCTGGGACAGTAGGCGCGGTCCGAATTCGTCTGCTGGCTCGCTTCCAAAATCATCCTCTAAACGGGCGCACAGGTTGGAGAAGCGGTTCAACTCCTTGGGATTGTTGGCGTATCGCTTTTTGGCGTGCTCTCTAAATTCCCCTGTGATTGTCCGCACTGTGACCGGTGCGTCGATTAGGTGGGTCGGCGTGTCCTTTGGCATCCGCTGACCGTTGGCGTTGTAGATTGCCAACAACTCGTGGTAGCGGGCTCGGGATTCCGGCGAGTCGTGCGGACCGAGATAGAAAACCTGATAGTCCAATTCGACGCGAGCTTGCCCGCTGATGTGGAACTGATACTTGGGCTGCGTAGAACGTGGGCGCGGCATGTGGATAGGCTCCTTGCTGAGTTTTCCACATGGATGTGTGGAAAACGTCTGGAAATGCAAGTCGCACGGCACTGTGCCGGAAAACGCTAGAGTGCGTTTCGACCGAGAAATAACGGTGTCAAAAAATGTCGCCAACAAGTACACCCCACTGGATTCGAACCAGTAACCTTCGGTTCCGTAGACCGATGCTCTATCCAATTGAGCTAGGGATGCCCGTGGGTGGTGATCTCCGAATGGGCGTTGTTTGCACAAATCCACACGGCTCGATCACTGCTCCGGTTGCGAAATTCTAAGGACACAAGGCGAGGTTGCCAAGTGACCGCCGAAAAACACTCAAAAAGTCCCTTTTCGCCGGGTGCGAAACGTTCCGGCGCCCAGTTTGGTTCGCAGTCGACGCCCGTGACGCTGCACATAGCTTTCCTGACCCGACATCCTGCTTTTCTCGACAACGAACAATTCACCATCGACACGCACAGGATAGACGTTCCTCCAGCATCGAGTACTCGCTAACACCGGGCATGCAATCGCCCCATGCCTGACCGAGTTTTTGAACCTGCGTCTGCCTCAGTGCACCCAGTCCGCAGTCGTCGAACCGCGTGGCCGTTGGTTGGCGTGGTTCCTATCAATGTTGCTGTTGACCTGCTTATGTTGGGTTTTGCCCCTTGTCCATCCGACCTGCAGGCTTGGCTTGCCCTGCCGGATGCGTGCAGTGTGCGCAGCATGCGTACGCTGGTGCGGAGGCTTAGGGAGCACCATTTCCCTTGTCCTGCATGGCTGCAGTTCTCGCGATCATTCACCCTGGATCCTGATGCGTTATGTCACAAGCGGCTCTGCCGATCGGAACGTGTCGATTACATACCGTTCGGGTTCGCATGTTCGGCCCTTGATTGGACAACGCCATCGGGATAATATTCAAGTCGTTGTTGCGGAGGATCTCGTACAGAGCCATCGCATGCAACTGGCCACTTCTTTGCCAATTCTGGCAATAAGGGATGAAATGCCGCAGTTTACTGTGGTGTCTGTTCATTCCGTAACAACCGTCACCCCAGTGATATTTTACTCTTGTAACTGAAGGTGAACTGGTGGAAAAAAGATCTTGGGCCGAGCCCTATAAAATCAAGATGGTTGAACTCATCAAGATGACAACCAAGGAAGAACGTCAGGCAGCAATCATTGAAGCTGGCTACAACACGTTCCTGCTCAAATCAGAAGATGTGTACATCGACCTGCTGACCGATTCCGGAGTAGGGGCCATGAGCGACCGACAGTGGGCTGGAATCATGATGGGTGACGAAGCCTACGCTGGGAGCCGAAATTTTTATCATCTGAGAGACGCGGTCGAGAGCCATTACAGCTACCGGTTTACCGTACCAACTCATCAAGGTCGCGGTGCTGAAAACATACTCAGCCAACTGCTGATCAAAGAGGGCGACTACCTTCCCGGCAACATGTATTTCACCACCACCCGGCTTCATCAGGAACTGGCAGGTGGAACCTTCGTTGATATCATCATTGACGAAGCCCATGATCCGAACTCGACTCACCCGTTCAAAGGAAATGTTGATTTCATCAAACTTGACAATCTTGTTAACGAGGTTGGAGCGGACAAAATCCCCTATGTCTGCATCGCCACCTGTGTCAACATGGCTGGTGGTCAGCCCATTTCATTAGCCAGTCTCCGTGAACTGCGGAAATGGTGTGACAAGCATGGCATTCTGATTGTTCACGACATGACCCGCGTAGCAGAAAATGCCTATTTCATACAGCAGCGTGAAGAGGGCTACCGTTCCAAGACGGTCAAGGAAATCGTGAGTGAGATTTGCGAACTGACCGATGCCGCAACGATGTCGTCCAAAAAAGATGCCATGGTCAACATTGGTGGATTCCTTGCCATGAATGATGCCAGGTTATACGAACAGGCCTGTGAACTGGTCGTGGTCTACGAAGGACTGCATACCTATGGAGGCATGGCAGGCCGCGACATGGAGGCGCTTGCAATCGGCATTACCGAAAGTGTCCAGGACGATCACATGCAGGCACGCGTGGGACAGATTGAATATCTGTGGGATCGACTTGAGTCCGCCGGAGTACCACTCGTCAAGCCGTGTGGTGGCCATGCTGTCTTCCTTGACGCCCGGGCCATGTTGCCTCATCTACCTCAAAACCAATTCCCGGCTCAGGCTTTGGCGGCAGCGCTCTATGTTGAATCAGGCATTCGAGCGATGGAACGAGGCGTCGTCTCGGCCGGACGAGACAAAAACACTGGCCAAAACCGCCTGCCAAAATTGGAACTCGTGCGACTAACCATCCCCCGACGCGTCTATACACAGGCCCACATGGATGTAACCGCCGAGAGTGTCATCCGTGTCATGAAGCATGCCGATGAAGTCAAGGGACTCAGATTCACTTACGAACCCCGAATGTTGCGATTCTTTCAAGGCCGTTTTGAAGAGTGCCTCGCGGGAACTGAGTAGAACGCAAACCGCTATTGATTTGAGCAAACGCTGCTGTGATGCCGTGAAAATGGGATGCCGTGAAAATGGGATGCCGTGAAAATGGGATGCCG
>JAPKCI010000403.1 GCA_028823035.1 Rubripirellula sp. | reverse complement strand
CGGCCGGCCGGAAAGGCAAACTTTACCACATGAATAAACGACTACTCAACTTGGCCGTGGCCTTGGCAGCTTTGGCTGCCCCGCGCCTGGCCAACGGCATAGACCTCATCGAGGAGGACGCTGTTTTCAAGTACCACAAGGGCACCAAGGAGGCCTCCTCCCCACGCACAAGCTGGACCAAGATCAATTACTCCGACACGAGTTGGTTAAGAGGCCAAATCCCGTTCTACAATAACGAGAATGTCGATGGTGGCACCGAGTTGGCCGACATGAACGACCGCTATACAACGGTATACCTCCGACGGAAATTCCGCGTGTCCGATCCCGCCACAATTGGGGCCGGAACGCTCGAGGTCAGAGCGGATGACGGCTATGTGGCATGGCTCAACGGCATAGAGATCTCCAACCTTAATAAACCAACCTCAACACTCCGATACAGCTCCAAGTCAACTAAATCCAATAGCGAGCCGATCATGTGGCACAAGACCACCTTGCAAAATATCGGCGACATCGTCGAGAAGGGCTGGAACGTGCTGTCAATAATGTTGCTCAACGGCTCCGAGTCCCTGTCCAGCAATATCGACATTTTAGACTTAATTGCCGAGGCGGACACGGTGAAGTACGTTGAGGCTGAGGACTTCAACTATGATGGAGGTTTATACAAGACCTTTGAGGAAGTTGGTTCTGGTGGTGCGTATAAGGGACTGAGAGCCGTGAGTGGCGTTGACTTCAACAACAGCGGCAACGCCTCTCAGAAGTACCGTGTCATACCGGGCAACCACCCTGGCATGGTCGAATCGATGTGGGATGCCGAAAGGAACGGCTTCGACATGGAGGTTGACTTCAAGGTGGGCTGGCAAGACGACGGTGATTGGTACAACTACACGCGTGATTTCCCGGAGGACGGATCTTATGTCGTATTCGGCCGATTCTCCTCGGGAGGTGCCCGGGTCAACAACAGGCTGTCGATCGTGACAAGCGACCCCACTGAGGAGGACCAGACGGTGGAGGATGTGGGTACCTTTAAGGGACCGGCAACCGGTGGTTGGAACAACATGAAGTTCTTCCCACTAAATGACCAGAACGGCGACTTGGCCATATTGAACTTGAGCGGGACTTCAACAGTTCGCTTGACAAAGGTCGGTGGCAACATGGATGCAAACTACCTAGCCTTTGTCCCATACAAGGGAAGCTATTCTGACGCCTTCCTTGACGTGCGGCTAACGGCTAAGGAGCGGGAATTCGTGCCACCCGTGATTGTTTCAATCTCCCCCAAGCCGGGCGAGGTCACCGAGTTGAAATCTATCACCGTTACTTTCAGCGAGCCGATGTCTGGCGTGGATGCGACTGATCTGATGATCAATGATTACCCGGCAATTGGGTTGCAGCAGAATGGCAACACATTCACTTTTCAACTCGACCAGGTTGCAACCGGAAAAATCGATGTCTGGTGGGCTCCCGATCATGGAATGGGCGACCAGGCCTCACCCTCAAATGCCTTTTCCGCCGAGGAAGGCTCGTGGAACAATCAGCCCACCTGGAGCTACGAACTGATGGACTTGGCACCGCCCAACCTTGCCAAGCAGCTACCGGGCAAAGGCAAGGTACGCCAATTCAGCCAGGCGGAGATCTGGTTCGATGAACCAGTGCAGGGCATCGACGCGACTGATCTCATGGCCAACGGCCTCACGGCCAAGGTGGTGACTGGTCTCGGTGCCGGACCGTACGTGTTTGAGTTTGAAAAGTTGACGCTTGGCCAAGTAGAGCTCACCTGGTCGGACAATCACAATATCACCGATTTCAACAAGAACCCCAACGAATTTCATGGTCAAGCTTGGTCAGTTCAGGTCGACCCGGAATACTCCCACGGAAATGTGGTGATCAGTGAATTCAGCGCCGCACACACCGAGGCCTACAAACAGGTCGAAGGGGACTGGATCGAACTGCACAACCGCGGATCCGCCTCGGTGAACCTGGACGGATGGTCGCTGACCGATGACGCGGATAACCTGGCAAAGTGGATTTTTCCCAACGTGACGATTCGTGCTCGAAGTCGCATGGTGATTTTTGCCACCGGCGAGGACATCAGCAGCACCAGTCTATCCAAGCCGTCGCACACCAATTTCAAGCTCAACCCAAACGGAGAGTATCTGGCCTTATGCAGCCCGGAGACACCACGGCAGGCTATGTCACCGATCGTGTTTCCCGAGCAGGCTGCCGGGGTCAGCTATGGATTGAATAAAAACAACGATTGGGTCTATTTCTCAAAGCCGACCCCGGGCGCGACAAACGATTCCAAGACCGTTTCGGGCCGCGTGAATCCGGTGCATTTCGGTTTGCCGCGTGGGTTTTACGAGCGGAAGGCGGTTTACCTCACCCTATCGACCGACACACCTGGTGCGAACATTCGCTATACAACCGATGGTGACACTCCAGCCTGCTGCGGCACTGGAAGCTACGCGAGGGTTGGCAAGGTTTACACAGGGCCGATCAAGATTTCGAAGACCAGCATCATTCGAGCCATCGCCTACAAGGCGGGAATGCTGCCCTCAAGAGTCAAGACCCACAGTTATTTGTACGGGATACCGGCATCTCAGCGGCGACTCCCCGCCCTCTCACTGGTAACCGATAACCGGCATCTGTGGGGATCCAGGGGCATCCAGAAACAGCCCAACGCCCAGCAGCACGGCATAGCCTGGGAACGGCCGATGTCGGCAGAACTAATCCGCCCCGAGGATAACGGTGGCTTTGCCGTGGACTGCGGCATCCGAATCCAGGGCGGCGGCTACGTGCGGCCCCGCTACAATCCGAACAGTAATCTGCCGTTCAGCAAGTTTTCATTTCGCCTGTACTTTCGCGGCGACTACGGAACCGGCCGGCTCGAGTACCCGCTGTTTGGCGACACGCCGGTGCAGTCGTTTGACCGTATCGTGCTGCGAGCCGGAATGAACGACCACACCAACCCCTTCATCAGGGACGAGTGGGCTCGGCGCCTATGCGCAAACGTCGGGCAGGTTTCACCCCGCGGCAACTTTGTGAACCTGTTCATCAACGGCCAATACAAGGGCTACTACAACCCGTGCGAGCGGATCGACACTAAGTTCCTCGCCGACTGGTACCAGACGGATGAAAATTACGACCTGATCGCTCAGTTCGACGAGGTCAGATCCGGCAATATCACCGCCTGGCGCAACATGCTCAACTATGTCAACCGGCACGATATGAAAGATCCCGAGCATTTCCAGGTTGTCGAACAACAATTGGACATACCGGCCATGGCCGACTACTTCCTGCCTCTTATCTACGCCGCCAACGACGATTGGCCCCACAACAACTGGCGAGCCTCACGCCACAAACCGGACGGATTGTTCCGTTTTATTAATTGGGACACCGAATGGGCCTTTGACAAGAGTACCAGCCACAACACCATTAGGAACCAACTCTCTAACATTAGTCCTCCCTGGGGCAACGCGGATATTGCCAAGCTCTTTAACGGACTAAAGGTCAGTCCGGAGTACCAGATGATCTTTGCCGATCGCGTCCACAGGCACTTCTACAACGGCGGCGGATTGACGGACAGCGAGATTCGCAGAATCTACGATGAACTTTACAACACCGTCAAAGGCACCGTGAGATTTAACAAAAGCTGGGGAACCAACTGGATAAAGGGGCGGCGCACGCCAGTGTTGCGACATCTCAAGGAAGCAAATCTTGCCGCCTCAGATTACGCCCCCAAGTTCAACCAGTTTGGCGGCACGGTACCTGAAGGGTTCAAACTTAACCTCAGCACCTCCCGCGGCGATATTTACTATACAACCAATGGATCAGATCCGCGCGTTCGCTTCGTCGGCTCAGTTTCGCCTTCGGCCAAAAAGTTCGATTCAGCTAAAGGAGTCATTCTTAACGACAGCGCACGCATCAAGGCGCGCACGATGACTGCCGGAAAATGGAGCGCGCTGACGGAGGCCACATTCATGGCGGGTGATGGAAGTCCTCCGATTCGTATCAGCGAGATCATGTACAATCCTCAGGGAGGGAATGCGTTCGAGTTCATCGAGTTGAAGAACATCGGCGACACTGAGGTGGATCTGTCCGGTTTTTCGTTTGACGGCATCACGTACCAGTTCGCCGAGGGCAGCACACCGCTGGCTGCAGGTGCTTACCTGTTGCTTATCAACGATGCCAATGTCACGGCATTCCGGACGCGCCATCCCGGCGTGCGGCTGGATGGCCTTTACGAGGGCAGCCTGTCGAACAA
>JAPKCI010000402.1 GCA_028823035.1 Rubripirellula sp. | reverse complement strand
AGGCAATCGGGGTGTAGGTCCCCGAGATCATCGTGTAGATCATCGCCTGATCCCATGCTCGCGTCTGATTCAACAGAGGCTGGCGTCTCACTACGTGGGACAGGGTTGAACATGCGAAGGTGCCGAATACGGCGGCGGTGTAACCACCACAGGCAATTGCCAGGCCGGTGCCTTGGGGCATGGCTGATCTGATCAGGTAATAGCCGAGCACCAAGCTGCCCACGGCTGCGATGCCATGGGTCAGGGCATTGGCCCATTCCTGGCCGGCCAGCAGTGGCGGTTCACCGTTCTCATCCGGCATTGTGACGCTGTTTGTATCCGCAGCGGATACTGCGGTCGCGGCCTCAGGGTTCATCGAGAGGTCAGATTCGTTCAATGCTTTACCCAATTCTGGGATCGCAGCCATTGCTCGCACAGTGCCTTCCAGGCATCTGTCGGACTTTCTGTTTTCCGACCACCGAAACCATGTCCACCGGATGAGAATACATGGAGTTCAGACGCTACCTTTTGTTCCTGCAAAGCACCAAACAGCGTCACGCTACTCATGCAGGTTATCGGGTCATTTGCCGCATGAGCAAAGAACATGGGGGGGGTCTTGGGGTGGATGGAAATGCCTTCGATTAATTCTGCCCCATTCTTCACCAGCCACGCGGGATACACCAGTACAGCAAAGTCCGGTATGCACTCGGCTTTGTCGTGGTTGTCTGTTGGCTCGTACATTCGCTTGGCAGCAGTTGCTACACGAGCAGACGCATTTCCGCCTGCTGAGAATCCAAGCACACCCACCTCCGCGGCGGAGACTCCGGGAACCCCGTTGCTACGCAGCAAACTGATGCTGCGTTGTAGATCCTGCACTGCAGGTAACCAGTTCTTTTCCTCGCTACGTGTGGGTACGCGGTACTTGACCACAATCGCTGTGATGCCCAGTGATTGCAGCCAGGTTGCGATTTCGGTCCCCTCGAGGTCCCACGCAAGAATCGTGTATCCGCCGCCGGGGGCAATCAGAATAGCTGTCTCTGTTGATGGCCCTGTGGGGTGGAATACATGCAGTTCGGGTGTCGCGACATTGGTGAGACGAATCAGACGCTGGTTGGCGATCTTATTGGAGTCGTCGCCCGTGGTATCGACTTCTGGTTTTTGAGGGGCATTCCAAGCAGGGGTAGTATCGGGCCATACCGGGACGATGAGGTCAGCCTTGGCTGCTGGTTGGGCAATCACCGTCGTTTCCTCAGCTACTGATTTTGCTGAATAGCTGCCATGTAGCAGAAGCGTCAGGGCTACTGAGGCTGACCAGGCGTAACGAATCGACCGTTTGGGACCAAGCACAGGCATACCTAACAAAATGGGAAGTCGGGTGGGGTACAAACATTGCATTGCAAGCAAACGCCTTGTGGACATTGTCACTGCAAGGGTGTTTGTTGAGCAACCCGCCTCTTTCTGATGGTCTAAGCTGACGTTTAGATTTGAGGGGATTGTTGTGACTGGGGCATCATGAACAGCATCGATCAAGACCTACGGCGTTGGTGTGGAAATTTAGAGTCAGGGCGACGCGCGAATTCAGCATTCGGGAAACGCGTGGCAGACTCTGGTCTCGATTCTGCCAGCGGTGACAGTACCAAGCCAACGAGTCCGCGTGCCGCTGGATTTTCGATCCAATTGTGTTCTGGTACAGCGGCCGCGATTGTGACTGCCGCAAGATCTTTTACGACGCTTGTCTGTAGTCGCCTGGGGCACGACCCCAGGATGCACGCTGAAGTTGGCAAACAGTTGATGCGAGGTGTCTGGCAGGCTCATCACCGTCGTTCAGTACTGTTGGTTGCATCGGATTCAGCGATTGAACCTTGGGCCAGTCGAGCGTCGGAATTGACTGGAACGCCCCTGCTGACCATTGGGGTTGAGCAAGCGGCGTCAAGCAACAAGTCTGATATCCTTGTTCGCTGCCTGCTTGCCGAGACTGTGACGCGGGATTGGGTTGCCATTACCATGGCGGATCGCGTTGATGCGATGTATGTGCGGCGCGGCGGTCAGATCGAAAAGTGTCTGGTCGAGCGAATCGAACGATTCGGAACGGCGGCAACTCGTGTTGCCATCACGTCGCGTCCAGCCTGTGCCGGGTCACGCTTGGTTCAGCGTGGTGCGATTGGTTGGTTCCTTTCCGGCGCTGATTTGTACGAGCCTCGAGATCAGTCCGCGAGCCAGTCTTCCGTACCTGTGGCAAACTCGTCTTTTTCATCGCGGGGTTTGCTGTTACGCCCAAAACGTGATCCTAGATCTGAAGATGTTGCTTTGGCTTCAGTTCGGGGGGGGACATCGCCAGAGCATTCGTGGTTGGAAGAGCGGAATACTTGGCTGGTTCATTGCACGCGAACCTGTTTAGGACCGTGGCCGGGGGAAACAAAACGTCAGTACCAGGATTCAATATTGCTGGGCAATGGACAGATTTCCCAGCGAAGCCCACTTGATACGCTGTGCCGAATTCTTCGGTCTGGAACACTCCTGGCATCTGCCGTTGTCAGTTCGGTGAAGGATCCCGTTGTCTGCTGGTCGGCAGTTCCTCTTTTGGAACTGCTGGGACGAAGGTGTTTTCGGTCCCATTTAAAACGTTGGGATTACGAGCCCTTTGGGATTGCGGTGCGTTTGGATGCGGTCAAGCGATGGGGGTGCCAGCCAGTGATTTACGGGCAACCACGAGATCGCAAAAAACTGCCGGCTGGTGATCGGTTTCGTTTCCAAGCCGTCGGAAAATCGGTTGATTGGCGGAGCGAACGGGAATGGAGGAATGCTGACAGTCTTAGCCTGTCGGATTTGCCCGTAGGTGACATTCGGGTTTTTGCGGTTGATTCGGCAAATGCGAGAAATCGGCTCAGCCAAATACCTTGGCAGCTTACTCTGCTCCGGTCGGAGCAGCTTGAGATTCATAGGAAGGCTGAAAACAGTGACCTGTCATGAACCTGGAAAACGGTATACTTATGTTTGATTGGAAGCCGGCGTGATTGTCGATCGCCCTGCTGTTATTTTGTTTTTACAAGCTGCGTTATTTGGGGCCGAATCCGTTGACCACTGATAATCTAGTCACCTTGAGTGAGAGTCCGTCGGCTGTTCATGAACTGGCGTTGTACAAGACGTTGGAACCGGGTGAACTCAACCAGCGGATTGCTGCCGTACGCGAACTGTTGGGTGATTCGCTGCTGATTCTGGGGCATCACTATCAGCAGGATGAGGTGATCGAGCATTCTGATTTGCGAGGCGACAGCTACAAGCTGAGCCAAATGGCAGCGGAAAGCAAAGCCTGCAAGACAATTGTGTTTTGTGGTGTGCACTTCATGGCAGAAACCGCAGACATTCTGGCCAATCATCCCGACAAAGTGCAGCAACGCGATGGGCGACGGGTGAGTGTCTTATTGCCTGACCTGGCGGCGGGATGCAGCATGGCCGATATGGCTGCGATCGCGCAGGTTGAAGCTGCTTGGGCGGATATGTCAGAAGTGATTGATACAGAACAGGTGATCCCTGTCACCTATGTCAACAGTGCAGCAAGTTTGAAAGCGTTTTGCGGACGTCATGGCGGTATTGTCTGCACCAGCAGCAATGCGAAAGCCGTCATTGAGTGGGCATTCGAACGAGGTCAGCGAGTGTTCTTCTTTCCTGATCAGCACCTCGGCCGAAACACTGCATTGGAGTTGGAGATCGAAGAGTCCGAGATGCCAGTCTGGGATCCTTATGCTCTCGATCTCGGAGGTAACACAGAGGAAGCGATCCACGCCAGTCGCGTCATCTTGTGGAAGGGGCATTGCAGTGTCCATCAAATGTTCCGTCCCGAACATGTTGAGAGTCTTCGCACGCAGCACCCGGGTATCAAAATCTTGGTCCATCCGGAGTGTCCGCGGTCGGTCAATGATCTGGCCGATGTTTCAGGCAGTACGGGAAAGATCATCGACACAGTGCAAAACAGTCCAGCTGGGACGAAGTGGGCGATCGGCACCGAATTGCATCTGGTCAACCGGTTGAAGGCTGAGCATCCTGAACAGGAAATCCATTTTCTGAGTCCGGTGGTTTGTATGTGTGCGACGATGTATCGAATCGATCTGCCGCACCTCTGTTGGACGCTTGAGAATCTTCGTGATGGTTCGGTTGTCAATGAAATCAACGTTGACGCAGAAACTGGCAAGTGGAGCCTGATTGCATTGGAACGAATGTTGGCTGTGCATTAGCCCAGTATTCGTGCCAGTATTCGTGCCAGTATTCGTGCCAGTATTGAGCCAACTTG
>JAPKCI010000401.1 GCA_028823035.1 Rubripirellula sp. | reverse complement strand
TGTGATCGTCCCAGGCGGAGCCGTCCATGAGGATAAACCGGACACGCAAGTCGTCAGGGTTGAAGTCGAGTCGCATGACGTGGTGGGCGCTGCCCGCCTTCCCGCCATCTTTAAGGTACCAACGATCCGGATTAGTTTTTCGCTGGCCAACACCAAGGCCTCCTTCTCCCACGTAAACGATTCCGGTCGGATCCTTCTTGCCATCGCGAATCGGTACCGTCCGCTTCATGCAGTGACCGTCGGACTCCAATGCAATATCGACGTTATACTTGTCGAATAGGGGACAGAAAATGGGCGCATGCGTCGCAGGGCCCTTTACCGCAGGATACATGGGGCGGTGATATTGCACGATCAACCAACGAACCGCAGGTCGTAGACGTTTCAGTTCGGCCTCCAACCATTCCGCTTGTGGGCCACCTCCCGGCGAGTTCGTATCAAGGGTCACCAGCGCCACGTCTTTGCCGAGCATCGTTGTATGCCAACGCTTTGTCGTCTCCTCTAGATCGAACACTTCAAAATAAATCTTACCTTTATCGTGGTTGCCTTTCGTCGGAATGATGGGCAGCACTCGACCGTCCTCCAGTGTTGTCAGTTCGTGCTGGCTGAGCCACAATCGCCACTGCTCCCACCTGACCCCGGAGACGATATAGTCTCCTCCATGCGCGAATGCGAGGACCTTGGAATCGGACTTTGCCTGCTCAGCAATGCGCAAATTCATCCGACAACGATTAGCGTGGCCACTACGCGAATCACCACCATGGATCAGGGTAAAGTCAGTACCCTCCGCTGGTGCGGTGCGGAAGTAGAATTCCCGGGACCGTTCACCGTCGCTTTCCAAGACGAAATAGTAGCGTGTATTCGGCTTCAGCTCCTTGATCCTGGCGTGATGATAATACGCCGGTGCGATCATCTTTGGGGGATTCCTCTTCAAGGCTTGCTCGGGTGTTTCTCCTTCCTTAGGCTTTGGCGGGTTCGGCTGAGTGATGGTGTATATCCCATTGGACTGACACTCCTGACTCAGCGCAGGTTTTCCCTCCCTACCGCCGGACTCGGTTCCGTAGTAAACGACGTGCTTTTCTCCGGATTCAGCGGTGGTCCAGGAGATGGTCGCTTTGCGGCTGGCGTCATCCGTCCATACCACACGCCACTGAGCCGGTGTCGTGCCCTTAAGCGGTGTCATCTTTGTTACCAGACTTTTGACGTCTAGTTTCGCTAGGTCGACGTCGTTTGCAGAAACTGCGGAGATCATTGAGATCACGGAGAAGATAAGGCTCGCGACGATCATGTTCGTTCGATTGTTGTTCATAAGGTACCGGGTTCTCGTTGTATGGTGGTTATTCATAAAGTAGCGGGTTTCGGTTGTGTGTTGGTTGTAGATGAAGAACGTGAAAATGTTGCCTGCAAGCCAAGAAACAGGACCAACAAAGGCGCGACGCTATTTGGCAGACGCATGGCGAACTCTGGCCAGGCATCGAGTCCCATGGCAATGGGACGGCTGGCTGCGGTGATCAAACCCCAGCAGCCCATCCAGAATAGCAGTCGCCGATGGTGAATTGCAACTACACTTACGGCAAGAACCAGATCCATTACCCCAATTGTACGAAGAAGAGCGTGACAAACCCACTCGGAGAGACCAATGCCGACGTGCCCGGCCGTGATATACAGCAGGTCCTGAAATGGCGGATTGAGCTGGAATGACTCCCAGCCATGGACGGCGAAAGTCAACGCGCATGCGATCCGCAACACCCAGTTGGCGATGCGATCGCTTTGTGGATTCCGCAAAATCAATAATGCCAGTGCCACCAACATTCCCCATCGCGTTGCGTGGGCCGGCACTGCCAATTCTGCGAAGGCCTTACCACCATTCATCGCGGTTGCCTGTGCATTTACCAGGAGCCACAAAGCCGGCAACAAGTATAGCCAGGCAAGCTTGGGCCACTTGCGACAAGCGAAAGGTAGTCCCACAGTTAGCAACAAACACATAAGAGCCACCCCCCGATCAAGCTGTCGCAGTCGCGAAACCTGCGCAGCGATTGCTGCCGGAACGCTTGCGGGTTTGCTTGCTGTGACCTCTAGAGTTTCTCCATAGAGCTCGGCCACCATCGCTGCCTCAAAATCGACGTCGCCAACCGCCTCAACTTCGTATGTTCGCACCAATAGCTTCCCCGTCGCACTGCCTTCGTTAAACAACACGGGCCATGCAGCGCCGAGAACGGTCACAACCGCGACGATTGCCAGGATCGCCAGCGGATACTTATCCATGATTACCCTCGTCATTGTTTTGATCCTCTTTATGGTGACGTTATCTATCAGATTGAAACCTGTTAAACCACCATTGCCCTCCTTTGCATCATCACCAACAATGAAGCTGACAGTATGCTGACCCGATTCGACGCTGAAAGCGGAGAGAGCGGAATCTTGTTGTTCTTCGTCGCTGAAGGTTTCACCTCCGAGGCTGTCTTCGTGGTCTGGCATGGTTGATGAGTAGTGTTGGGGAATTAGAATGCTAGCAAGCGTTTATACTACCCCAGCGGGAGATCAATAACAAATGTTGCGAGGTGGATATGCGGGGTTTTAGAGGTCGAGAATGTCTACGGAACTAATCCAACTCACGAACCAAAACCCACCGACGAGTCATTGGTGTTACGGTATTAAAAACAGTAATATAGTTATAGCCACTATGTTTTAACCAGAGATTACTATGAAACTAATTGTCTACCTGCTGTTAGTCCTAACCATGGGCGCGGAATCGCATCCCAACAGCAACAGAACGGCAACTGACAAGGACCCTTCAATTGCTGACCTGCGCAACGATTATTCAGTCGTAGCGTTTACGTCAGTTCCAGTGGCAAGGCGGCCCAACATTCTGTTCTGTATTTCAGACGATCAAAGTTACGCGCACACCGGCGCTAACGGTGAACCGCAGATCAAGACACCCGCTTTTGACCGAATTGCCCGCGAAGGCATACGCTTTACCGGCGCATTTTGCGATGCCCCCACATGCGGGCCCTCACGTAGCGCCATTTTGACCGGACAACATATATGGCGTTTAGAAGAAGCAGGGAACATCCACAGCACGTTGCCCGCTAAATTCACCACCTACACAGAACTGCTGCAAGACGCAGGTTATGCCGTTGGGTTTACCGGCAAGGGATGGAGCCCCGGACGACTTGAACCGGGAGGTCGAACGAGCAATCCAGCTGGTACGGAATTCAATAGCCGTAAGCTGAAACCTTCCTTTAAAGGGTTGACCAACAAGGATTATGCGGCCAACTTTGATGATTTTCTCGCTCAAGTTTCCCAGGATCAGCCTTTCTGTTTTTGGCTGGGGACGCACGAACCCCATCGCGGTTTCGACAAAGGCGCAGGGCAACGGACGGGCAAGGATCCCGCCAAGGTAATCGTACCGCCGATCTTTCCCGACCATCCGGTTGTGAGAAATGACCTCCTTGATTACTTCGTGGAGATCGAACATTTTGACAAGATGGTCGCGCGCGCAATCCAGACCCTGGAAAAATCCGGTCAATTGGACAACACTATCGTCGTTGTCACTAGCGACCACGGCATGCCTTTCCCCCGTGCCAAAGCCAGTCTCTATGATGCTGGTACCCATGTGCCGCTAGCCATTCGCTGGCCCACAGGCATCACCGCTCCCGGTCGGGTCCATCAAAATCTGGTAAACCTCAGTGACTTAGCGCCCACCTTCCTCGTCGCGGCCGGCCAGCCAGTGCCTAAGATGATGACCGCCGACCATCTGAACGACGTGTTTAGCAACAAGGGACAGCCAAATCAGAGACTTTTTGAGGATAGCTCAGCCGCCTTTATCGCCATGGAACGTCATGACGGGTGTCGCGAGGGGGGCAAAGGCTATCCCTGTCGCGCCATACGGACCCGAGAATACCTGTACATCAGGAATTCCAGTTCTGACCGCTGGCCGGCGGGTAACCCGGATCGCGAGTTCTGCGCTCGTTACATTCCTTTTGGGGAGGTTGATTCTTCACCGACCAAGCAATTGCTGATGGACAACAAGGACAAAATTGGCTTCACCCGTTTCTACGACTTAGCTTTTGCCAAGCGTCCCGCCGAGGAACTGTATTCCATCAAGAAAGACCCCGGCCAGTTGGTTAACCTGGTTGGAGATCCCTTGTTTGCTACGATCCATAAAAAGCTTAGTAGTCAACTGCAGGAACATCTGATTCAGACCAAGGATCCGCGTGCCCTCGGCCTAGATGCACCTTGGGACTACTATCCCTACTACGGTTCTCGGCGGAACCCAAACTGGAAGG
>JAPKCI010000400.1 GCA_028823035.1 Rubripirellula sp. | reverse complement strand
CTCATCACTGGGCCTCATCACTGGGTCTCATCACTGGGCCCCGGCTTGCGTGGTTTCTGTTTCGCATTTGAGTGGTGACAAAATGCCAACGGTCGGGCGAGGATGGGGCTTTTGTGAACGCCCCTTGTTGCTATTTCGTTTTCTGCTTTGCTGCTGGCAGTAGCCGGATGGGGTGAAACAGAGCGGCCTGTCGGTCGTCAAACACGGAATTCAATTCTACGAATAATTCATACCGCCTCTGCGGACTGGACGGAACATCACGTCGTTGGAACAATCGATTCCTTGCTGGTCGCCGAACCATTTTTGCAAGGAGGACGGCAGGCAACAGCAAGCCGGTCAACGGCTCCGCGAACTCGAACGCAAGATTGCTTAGCCGTGTCTCTTTCCCAAGCACTCTTTACCACATGGCCGATAGATCCCACTCTCACAGGTCGGGTTGCGATCGAGTTTAGCGTCTTCGATAGAGGATATCGTGGTGAGAGAGTTCCTCAGCCACTTCATAGCGTGGGGCCAAGTAGTCGTCGATTTCCTTCCGGAAGCGAGCTTCGATCAGCAACCAAGACGGTGCGTGTCTTTCGAAGTCGAGTCCTTGCAGCACGGACAGTTCATATCCTTCAACGTCCAACGAGAGCAGGTCGACTGCCGGATACCGTGGCGATCCAGCAGAGCCGAGAGTTGCGTAGCAGGCACCTGCAGGTCGTGCGATCCGATACCCTGGACATCGCAAACGCGTTGCAGATGCGACTCTTCCTCGGCATCAGATTTCATTGCGCCGCGACCCAGCGACATCAAGTTGCAGTAACGCATCTCGACTGTTGATTCGGGGTAATCGAAAGCGACCAATGCCGTATTTTCGACGATGCAGTCCGGGCGATTGGCACGGCAGCGTCTGGCCAATTCGTTTACCGGCTCCACTAGCAGGACCGTCCAGTCGTGGTACTTCTCGAAGAACAACGTGTTGCTTTGCGAGATTCCGTCGTTGGCGCCGGCTTCGATGAAAAAAACCCGTATGGGATCCGAGATACTTCTCGAGCTTCAGGTCGAGGTCATTCAACGCGTAGCTGCATTTCCGGTCCAGATCCTCGCGTTGCCAGCGCGGTCTCCGTTTGCCGCGAAGGCCGGGCAGGCGCCAGATGGCTTCGCTCAGTCGACTCATTTGTTTCTCCCGCTAACTGGCGTATCGGCTGCGCAAAGTCGTCCTAGATTCGGACAACCGCTACCCGAACTTCCGACTCGCCCCTAGCCTGACGAACAGGGAACATAACGAATGCACATACTCATAGCGATATGAATCCCCGGTTTACCTTCAAGAGAACTAAACGCTGACGGCTTATTCCGCCCACGCGGTGACACGTGGGGCTGTTGGCCTTGGAATTGACGGGATGCGGACATCATCCGACCGATCCAGCGTCAGCTCAGCTGTTTTCAAAGCCCCGATCCCCCTAATGACGATCACCTGATGGGATGACAAACGTTTGTCGACGCGGCAGAGCGGGCATTGGGGTAATTGCAAGAACGTGAGAGATTGAGCACGCCGGTGGTCGCTTGACTGCGGAAAACACCGAAAAAGACTGGTCACGTGTCTTAGCAGCATTGAGATTTAATAGCAGCATTGAGGTTGCACCTACAAAGCTTCCCCAAAAGAACTTCCCCTATGGTGATATAGCGGCGATTTGGGACCGTGCTGATCAAAACACCACAGCATCCACGACCTGCACCGAGACGATGGCGGCATGTGTGAGTGACCATTTAGCATCCGAACCTATATCAGCATTGACCCGAGCTTTGTCCAAGGTCCGTCGATGAGCAGCAGCATTGCAATACAGAATTTGCAGTGTGTGACAGTCCAGAAAAACTGCGGGGTGATGATCAATTCATTCAGGCATTGGTATCCGGATGCCACATCGACAAGGCCGCCGGCACCTCGGTGCGTACCGCCTATCGCCTGCTCGCTGACCCGAATTCCGGTCACTGCGTCAGGGCGTCTGACAGAGCGTGAGGGAATCGATGTTGGCAAGACTGGCAGATGCTGGTCACGACGCAGTGGGGACATTGTGGGAACTGATGCAGCCAGCAGAAGATAAAGGGATTCGGCTGAGAGCAGCCAAGGCGGTACTGGACAGCCTGAGAGGGTTCCTTTCCGATGGTCCGAGGACAGAGACCACGACCACTCGGACCATGATGGTGCGCACACAGCGAGTGGTTGAGGCTTCCCAGGTCAAAGTCTCGGTCATCTGGATTCGACCATCACGCTCAGGGAACGACTGAGTGGCTCTGCTTTGCTGACGTGTGACAACTTCAAGCAATCTGCAAAAACCATTCCAGCCCCGACTCGTCGCTCTGCCCCGGGTGGCGGCTCTTTCGTTATTCTGGTCCGTTCAACAAATCTTTAATCCACGGGCGATCATGAAGCGGTTTAAAACTGGCGGCATTTGCGTGTTGCTTGCTGCCATTGTTGGGTGTGGTGGGCCTCAGGAATTAGCTAAAGCACCGCTTCCAGTCGAAGCCAATACTCCGTCGCAAATTGTCTCACCTGAATCGGCTGATTCCCTTGGTATGCAGAAACAAAAGGTGTCAAGTACCGTTTTGGTGGCTTAGGCAAGTGCGTTTTGGTCGTCGATGAGGTCGATTCGAGACCGAGTCGTTTTACGGTGGGTGCTGTCCATTGCTCGGTGTCAAAGGGAACACAGCGGTTAACCCTTCGCGCGAATGCTTTTTGCTCTTTCTTGGTGATTGTCTGATTGACGCATTGGGTCCAATTTGACCAACGATGTACCAGCCAGGTTGCCAGCTGGATTAAAAAATTCGCCGCCGAGCCAATGTTGAGACTGCCCCTGCGATAGTCGTCGCATATTTCTTGGTCTTAACTTTTGAAAACAACTGGCTGCTTCGCGTTTCCACAATTAAGCGAGTGATAAATCCCAGCAACATTAACCGGGTGAGGTTCTCGCCCCATCGTTGGCTCCAATTTGCAAAATCCCAATTCAACAATTCGAGCGAAACAAAGACAACGAACCAAACTCATACTACCCATTCTCTAGATAAGGTGCTTGACACTATTTATTCCGGCAGGTCGGAATCGCGCGGCAGTTTCAGCATCTCTGAGACGACTGCCGGCAATGGCGGACTCTGGCCGTTGTGGGCCGCCATCAGCTGGCGATGAGCTTCCTGCAGATCATCCTGCAGTGATGTATCGGAAGGCTTGAGCAAGTTCGGATGCCACAATTTGGCTGCGGGGAGCGTCGACATTTTCAGCAACCACGCCGCATGAAACACGGCGGCGTACCACTGCTTCGCTAACTGTGCCGCCTCAAATTGTTTTCTGTGCCAGCGAGGCTTGAGACGAGCCAGCAACTTTCGACGCTGCTGTTCGCGTGGTGTCTTTTCGTAGGCCAGATCCACTAACAGTACATCATCCGCCCGGGGTATCGCGAACCACCGACCATCGGGGCTTTTGCTGGAATCTTTGCCGACTGGAAACTCCTCGACATTGCCGACCGGAAGAACTTTCCCTGATTTC
The DNA here is from genome assembly GCA_028823035.1 of Rubripirellula sp. Taxonomy (GTDB): domain Bacteria; phylum Planctomycetota; class Planctomycetia; order Pirellulales; family Pirellulaceae; genus Rubripirellula. The sequence continues at coordinate 774 of JAPKCI010000400.1, read as the reverse complement.
AGATCCCAGAACAGCTTTTCGCCTTTGTCGCCCCGTGACAACAGACGCGTGCCATCCGGGCTGAAACTCACGCTGGTGACACTTCTTTCATGTCCCTTGAAGATGCGGCGTTCCTCGCCCATCGACGAGTCCCACAACCAGATTTTCCCATCATAACTACCCGAGGCGATGCGATTGCCATCCGGGCTGAAACTCACGCTGGCGACTTTATCCGTATGTCCATTGAGCGTGAGGACCTCCTCGCCCGTCGACGTGTCCCACAACCGGATTGTGGCATCAGAACTTCCCGAGGCGATGCGCGTGCCATCCGGGCTAAAACTCACGCTGGTGACTTCACCCGCATGTCCCTTGAGGGTGCGGAGTTCATCGCCCGTCAACGCGTCCCACAACCGGATTGTCCCATCAGAACTTCCTGAGGCGATGTGTGTGCCATCCGGGTTGAAACTCACGCTAAAGACTTCAGCCGTATGTCCCTTGAGGGTGTGGAGTTCATTGCCCGTCGACGCGTCACACAACCGGATTGTGTTATCAGAACTTCCCCAGACGATACGCGTGCTATCCGGGCTGAAACTCACGCTGGTGACTTCACCCGTATGTTTATCGAGGGTGAGTTGGAGTTCATCGCCCGTGACCGCGTTCCACAACTTGATTGTCCCATCAAAACTTCCCGAGGCGATACGCGTGCCATCTGGGCTGAAACTCACGCTGGTGACAATTTCTTCGTGTCCCTTGAGCGTGTCGCGTTTCTCGCCCGTCAACGCGTCCCACAACTTG
>JAPKCI010000399.1 GCA_028823035.1 Rubripirellula sp. | reverse complement strand
AACAAAAGTGTATCAAAGGAACCAGCAAACGCCTAATTCGGCTCCGGTTCAACGTATTGTTATGTTCCGTTTGGGTGCTGGCGGTCCGAGTCGCGTAAACGAAGGGCGTCACCGTTTGTTAACGACGGAATCACGAATACGCCAACAAAACATACTGGTGTCAGCAGAATGATCAAGCCAACGTGAATCACGGAGTAAAACACACCTCGTGACGAGACAGATCCTCTGAATACATAGAAACAGACAGCAAGTATTGCAATGATTGCGCAAACCAACAGTACCAACATTGCGTAACGATAAACGGTTTTGTCAATAAAATGCAACGTTTGAACAAAAATCAGCGAGATGACTACGAGCAGGAATATGCGTTGCCATCTGAATGCACGGCTGAAGTACTTATTTGCTACACGTCCAGTCATTGAATCGCAATCCTTGGAGGAGAAGTGAGGCGGAGTCGGTTCATAAATATTGACGATCAAAGGAACATAACGTCCAAAATCACCCGGTCGCGACGAGAGATTTTCAATTCTCAAAACGCCCGACTTCGCGACTCGGGTGCATTTTTTTGTTATGCCTCAATCGGTGTCGGTTGCGGCTAGGATCACTAGTTCATTTTGGGTTGGATTCACACACGCGACACCAATGTCCCATGCCACCTGATAATACCAGTCGCTTGAGGAACTAAATAGGCACCATTTCGAATCGCGTGCGCGAACCGCAGTCTCCTCGATCGAGGCATTTTCATGGCAGCCGACCAGTCCAGCAAGTGAACGCCACGCTAAGAGTCTCCCATATGCAGCGAATTCACCGTAGTTATAAGCACCACCTGTCGACGCAGCAGAAAACAATACCGTGAAGATAAATTTGACCGGTCTGTCGTCGTGAAATACACCGGCATCTGAAGGCCCGATGCATTCAAGTCCTACCGTTGGCAATAATCGTGAAAGCATCGGGATGGTTCCATCACGCATATCGAATGTCCGAGCTTCTATTAGCCCATTTGATTCGTCTTCCCAGTTTTTTAAAGCGGCAGAGATTCGGTTAGAGCGATCGTGGGTCGTGGTTTCGGTTAAGGTCACGTCATCGTCGACATCCTCAGATTCACCTGCCATATCATCATTAAGCGGGCCAAAGGGTATGCTCGTGCCCGACGAACCCATTCCATAATGAGGTAGCAGCAACTCGGCTTCAATATCGAGTAATACAAGTGGCAGAAAAGACAAAGGATGCTGTGCTGATGCAAGGCGGTCTGCAGCGTCGCGTGCCGGACGAGATTCAGGCGTCAACTTGCGCCTGACAACCGCCTCGTGCAGGATAAGGGCGTCCGATTCGAGATCGCATCCACATTCGAGAAGTTGTTCGAGCACACTAGAAGACTGTGCAGCGACGAGCTTGGATATTACCCCTGACGGCCGGAAATGAGACGAATCCCCTCGGTTGTCCATGATCCTTGAAAGTTCAAGGGCCGCAGTCGCATGATCGAAACCATCAGTCAGGGCGAGAGCCTCGACAATTCTCTCGCACGCGGCACGAGGGGCCCAATCAGAAGGTCCGAACGAGCATTGCTCGCGAGTTTGATCGAAGAGAGCACGAAGCGTGTCAATGTCGTCTCGTGCAGCGCACGATTCGATGAACGCATAGTGCTCGTTGACGTCCTTTGCGTTCGGAAGACTATCGACAAACGATTCACGAGTGACCATGGAATGTATGTGGCATAACATTAGAGGTCACCGGGTTGCGGCCAGCGACGTTGGGTTCAGAATTCGAGCAGCGGCCGCAACTCCGCGTGCACGGGCTTGTTATGCACTCACTCTTGCTCTTGTCCTGATCTCCGTCTCCGTGCTGCAACGGCGCAAAGACATATTATCACCGCTACAACTCCGCCACTTGCTCCACCGGTCGCTTTCCCGGCTGTGGACTCTGCACCGGCTATTGATGTCACGAAAAGAACACCTGCTCCGATTCCCAGAGTAACGACTAAGCCGATGACAAAGGGAACCCACTGCTTCTTTTGCTTCTTTGTGTTCTGATCTTCCATGCTCAATCATCCTCTTGCATAACGACCAAGATCACCGGGCGGCCGCCAGCGACATTGATCTCACCGAACCGCGCGGCCCGCGGCTCCGTGTGCAACGGATTGTTATGAGCTACCCGGGAATCCAGATCTTCTTGGCCTCCACTAGCTCGACATTCGCAGGTAGATTCACCGGCGTGGCCGACTTGGTGAAGAACGCCAACCCCTTGTAGCTTGTCAGATACTGGTAGTTTGTGCTGAAGAAGCCACCGGTCGCGTGGACGACAAGGAGCCCTTCCTGTTGCGCGAGAATATCGAGAAAGTCACGGGGTTCAACTCGAACAATTGCCCCCGATGCCTTGATCGCCTGGGCGATCGCCGCCGCTGCTGCCGCTCCACCTGCACTCATGGTGTTCTCCTACGATGCATAACGTCCGTGATCACCAAGCCGGAACGGTTGATCATCCATTTCTATACCACGCGCAAGTCCGGCTTCGCGTGCATCACATTGTTATCCCGCGTATTTCTCAACATCTAATTTGTCAAACACGACGAAGCCACATGCTCAACAAGTCAGCTCCCATTCAAGTTGTATCGCCGCAGTTTGGACAGATGCTTGCGGTGCTAGGTATGGTTCTTCCGCACTGACAAAGTTTCGAACTTGCTTGGGACTTCGGTTTAATGACAACGAACCAAACGACCAATGCAATACCTACAATGGGTGCCAACAAACAAACGCAAATAATGACAATGATTAGAATTTCGGCCATTCCTGGCATTCCAAAAGCGAGCATTGATTAATCCAGTTCGATTGCGATTAGTTACTTGGATAGAATTTCAACGAAGGGCGAGCGGGATAACGTTTAGAGTCACCCGGTCGCGACGAGAGATTTTCCATTGTCAAAACGCCCGACTTCGCGACTCGGGTGCAATGTGTTGTTATGCTGCGATTACTTCGTTTGAAAGGAGGGATGTAAAATATTGCAGCCGGGATTTGCACGGGCGAAATCATGGACTTGTTCATCCGTCAGTGGTGTTCGATGAACGTTGAGATATTTGAGGTTCGGTAAATATTGAAGTGGTGTCAAGTCAGTAACCTTGCTGCCAGTCAACTCGATTAAACGGATGCTCTCAATTTCGGCAATTGGTGAAAGATCCACAATTTCTGAATTCATAATGAACAGCTCCTGCAAATTGTCAATTTGCGTGAGCACCTTCAGGTCGTCAATCTTTGTGCCATGCCACCTGACGGTACGGATGCGTTTGCCAAACCGATCATCCAGACATTTCTCAATCCATGTCGAATCATTTTCGTCCCAGCCAGCATAGTAATCGTATCCACCGCTTAACTGTTGCAGTGTGTTCATTGCCCTGCCATCGCGTAGCCGAAGGGATCGCTGCGAAGTCAGCCACGGCAGAAGAAACGAAAAGAAGGCCAAAAGAACCAGGCAACTCGTGAGTCCATATCGAAAACGGTGATTGGCCATCTGATTTTGTGGTTGTATGAGTCGCATAACGTCGATGGTCACCCGGTCCGAGCGGACGGGCCACCATCAGTTAAGGTGTTTTCGAGGACTCGGGTGCACCACTTTGTTATCCCGCGATTGCCGGGCAATTCAATCGACTATGGGAACGATTGTACCGTCGCGCACAAGTGCAAGCGAGTCAGTCCCGCGTCCGGTGTTAATCATCCAGATTTCGTCGCCGTCTCGAATTTCGTCCGCAGGTATGTATGCATCGCGGCAAGTGTTCAAAAATTCTTGATTCGCCCTATGCCTTGCCACCCATTCAGCGTCATGAACCCGATGTTGTAGCATCCGGCATTCGGTGGGATGTAAGGCAATCCAGTCGATGCATGATGTTCGACATTCAGGGCAGTGGTGTCCGAGCCATCCAAAACCAAATGGAAACTCATGCTCCCGTGCCATATCGAACGATTCCGAATGCCGCAAATCAATTGGCTGATGCCCGGCCCCTGTGAGGAGCGATTGGTGGTGCAAGTCACACCAGTGAAGGCATGAGCCAATCGTATCAACATCATCGGGGGCGTCAGGAAACGCCGCAAGAAATTTAGCCCATAGAGCCTCTTGCCAGTAACGAAGACGATCAAACTTTGTTTCTGCGTCGGGAAGCTTAACCAACGAACGAGCGAATTTGCGACATTGGGTCAGGCCACAGAATCCGAGGAACGCGGATCGTACTTCGTCTGGAGTCATGTTGCGAATGCGCAAAACTGAGCGGGATAACGTCCGTGATCACCAAGCCGGAACGGTTGATCATCCATTTCTATACCACGC
>JAPKCI010000398.1 GCA_028823035.1 Rubripirellula sp. | reverse complement strand
TTCGGGGAGTGCTGCAAAAAACACTTGGTGTCCCCATCTTTCAGGAACAGGCAATGAGACTGGCAGTGGTCGCCGCCGGCTTCACTCCGGGAGAAGCCGACCAATTGCGGAGAGCAATGGCGGCGTGGCGACGCCCGGGCTTGATTGATCGATTCCGAACCAAGTTCCTCGACGGCATGCGTGAGAAAAACTTCACGGTTGCGTTCGCTGAGCATGTTTTCAATCAAATTCGCGGCTTTGGTGAATACGGTTTCCCGGAATCACATGCCGCCAGTTTTGCACTACTGGTGTACGCATCCTGCTACCTCAAACGCCATTACCCGGATGCTTTCTGTGTTGCCCTTCTCAATAGCCAACCAATGGGCTTTTACGCTCCAGCGCAGTTGGTTGCCGATGCACGGCAGCATGGTGTTGAAGTCCGAGGTGTCGACGTCAACCTCAGTGATTGGGAATCGACGCTCGAACCCGAATCAAAATCGTCCACAAAACTTCAACCGTGCCCTCCACATGCCATCCGTCTGGGCCTGAAAACCATTCGGGGACTATCCTCCACGATTGCTTTGGAACTCACAAAAAAACGGCAAACAGGCGGCCTGTACCACAGCATGGAAGACCTCGTCTCTCGAACTGAACTAGGCAAAACCGCATTGGCAATTCTCGCCGACGCTGATGTGTTCAAATCACTCCAGGTCGATCGGCGTGCCGCTGTCTGGCATTCACTTGGGCAGGACCACACCCCAGGCCAGCAACCGCTATTTACTGACATGGATAAATCCGAACAAACGCCTTCCGCGCTAATCCCAATGACTCTCTTGGAAGAAGTCCATGCTGACTACAACATGACCGGCCTGAGCCTCAAAGCGCATCCCATTTCGTTTGTTCGTGATGAACTTCAAGCCCGGCGATGCGTGCGGGCCTGCGAACTCGACAACTTGCGTGACGGACGCCACGTGCGAGTGGCCGGTCTGATCCTGCTAAGACAAAAACCATCCACTGCCAAGGGCATTGTTTTTGCAACCATGGAAGACGAGACAGGGTCGATTAATCTGGTGATCTTCAGCGCCGTCTGGGAACGCTTTTTTCGTGTCGCCCGAACCAGCAACGCATGGCTGGTTGACGGAAAACTGGAAAACCGGCAGGGGGTCATTCACGTCGTCGCAGGACGCATTACTGATCTCAGTCAGGAAGTGACTGGATTGGCCGTTTCCTCGCGGGACTTCCATTGAATACTGTTAAAGCACGCTTTCCGCAACAAACCTGCTACGCCAAGGTTGCACAGTCGTCATTTGCCACTGCCCCTGTCCGGCGCGGTCAATCCTGTAATCCATGAACATTTGGATTTTCAGTGCGGTTTCATTCGTCGGATCAGACCAAATGATTTCCGCATGGTCAAAACCGAACTGATAATAAACATAGGTGGGTCGACTGAGATCCCACTTTGCGTCAACACCGCGCCGTTTCAGTTCCCGGTTAACGGCATCAGTCTTGAACTGAACCAATTGCTCAGCAATTGTTGCGCTCGAGGTGTAGTAATCAGCCAAATCCATGTCAGTACTCAATCGATTCCTCGGCTCCTGCTGCAGTTGCAATGCATGCTCGTCGTGTCCCAATGCAATCAGTTGCATGTAATTCTGTGCAAACCTTTCAGCCTGCCCACTCAGTGTCACAGACTTCATCCAAGCCACCGTGTAACCACAAGAACCGAACGCAGCGGCAAAAACCATCCCGATGCACGCAACTCGTGTTCCCACAGGCCGTGGGCCACCCGATTTTCGCAGGGCAAAGAACCCGAATAGAAATGCTGCAAGGGGAATCAACAACATCGACTTGGCAATGATGCTGAGTCCGCTCAACACACCAAGAGCCAAGCAGATAAAGCCGGAAACCCGCAATGGAGGCATTTCATTTTCTAAGCCAACTCCGCTCCCAGATTTCATCATGGAAACGGGGATTTTGGAACGCTCGTCAGTCATAAAGCAATCATTTAGCAGAAAAAGTTGGCTCGTTGGGATGCCTCAACGCTGCCTGCCTTGGCAAGCTATCTTTGCCACTGGCTACTCAATCACCCTGACCCCAGTTTCCCAAGCCCGGTCGCCGTTCAGCAGGATTCTCACTGAGAACCTTCTAATCTCCGATTCCAGAAGCTTCTTGATCCCAAAAAGCCTCTGATCCAAAGTCTCTGAACGCAGCAGATTTGGTACTGAAGGTCGGGTGCCGGCGCAACGCTACGAATCGGTGATACGCAGTCAGGCCAAATGTGGTTTGAAAAAAAAGCTCGATTTTCCAATCCGTAACCGAAAACGGCCGCCAAGCAAGCGTCTGGATTTGCAACTACGCGGCCCGTGGGGGAAAAACATGCTGACTTTGAGGCTCGGCGGCCAAATCAGAGCCTTTTGTTAACCGGCGGACTAGCAGTTCAGCAGCCCGCTTTGACGCTCCTGGGCGAGCGTATTGATCACGCAACTTATCCAAACTCGCCAACAAGCCCTGGAAATAGAAATGATCGCTCAACATCGCATCCACTGAGTGGGCAAGGAAGTCAATCGCCGGCTCAGTTTTCCCAACCGAAACCATTTCAGGAAAAACCTTCCGATCACTCATCAGGTTTGGCAGTGTGATACTGTCCAACCGCACAAGCAACTTGCCAACGGCATGCAGCAATCGCCCCACTCGATACACCACCGCAGCAGGCGTTCTACGTGCCATCAGTTCAAGACTGACACTTCCACTGACCATCATAGCGCAACGTGCCGCCTCAATCACTTCGCTCGTCCGGCCCACAAAGAACTCGATCGGCAGCAACTTGTCCTGCTCGGACATCTGATCCCGACACCACAGGCATTGCCGATCCCGATAGGCCGCGACCAGAAAACGCGCTCTCGGGTTGGTACGGTGGACCCTGCGGATCGCTTCCAACATCAATGGCCAATTTGAATGAACTTCATGATCTCGGGATCCAGGCAAAATAGCAACCAGGTGCTCTCCACCCTCATTGATCCCCCGCAAACGGTCCAGCAACTGTTGGTCTAGCTCAGAAGAAGCGACAGCGTCGAAAAAAGGGTGCCCCACAAAGGTGGTAGGAATCCCGTGACTCTGGAAGTATTCCTGTTCAATTGGTAATACAGCGAGAACGTGGTCCACCGAACGCTTCATTTTCTTGACACGCCAACCGGCCCAAGCCCAGAGTTGGGGCGGGCAGTAGTAATGAACGGGAATGCCGTATTTCTTGGCGCGTTTTGCGATGTGCCAATTGAACCCCGGGAAATCGACGAGCACGACAGCATCAATCTGTCCTTGGCGAAAGATTTCTTCTGCCTGGTCCGCAAACTGGAAGAACTGCCTAAGTTTGGGAAGTACCTCAACCAGCCCGACCACAGCATGCTGCGTCAGATCACGGTCTAAATGACAGCCAGCCTCTCGCATTGCCTGCCCACCGAATCCCCGCACCTGGATACTTGCATCCAAACGAAAAATCTGTGCCACCATGCGGGCAGCATGTTGATCGCCACTCGGTTCACCGACAGAGAAAAATATGTTTGCTGACATAGGTATGATCCGGGCTTCTAACCTTCCTGATGAGTTCGTCTACCTTGACGACTCAGTCTGGATCCTGACTCCGGATCACAGAGAAATTGCCATCACCCAGCCTATCCCTAGAAAAAATAGGGGCTGATCGTCAACGCTGATTCGATGCTAGCATCTCGAATTTTTGCATCGCGGCGATGGGATCAACGGTTCGAACCAGTACCCGAGTGACCTCGCCCATCCTGGAAATCGAGAGCAAACCAGCAGCCTTGCGGCCAGAGTTTGACTTTGCTCGGAACATTTCCTAACCGCAAAACTCAAAGCGTTGGCCGAGAATAAAAAAACGACCCGTCAAGGAAATCCTCGACGGGTCGTTTGTGAGTCACGCCTGAAAGGTGATCAGGGCATTCACGTTACGCATTTCAGCGAACGTAAACAGCACTGGCCTGGACGACGCGACGCTTGCTCGTTGATTGAGCACTTGGGTCAACAACCGGAGCGGGCATTGGAGCAGCTTCCATTGCTGGAGCTGATGCTTCGCAGCCACAAGCTGGCTCGCAACCACAAGCTGGCTCACAAGCATCGCAACCGCTGTCGCAGCAGTTTTTCTTGCTTTTCAGCTTGCCGAACAATTTGTCCAGCAGACCGCAAGATTTCTTACTTGCACAGCCGCCATCGCAACCTGAGTCGCAACCTGAGTCGCAACCTGAGTCGCAACCTGAGTCGCAACAGTCGCTCTCGCAACCGCAAGCTGGCTCTTCGCAACCACAAGCTGGCTCTTCGCAACCACAAG
>JAPKCI010000397.1 GCA_028823035.1 Rubripirellula sp. | reverse complement strand
ACTGCTGGCGTTTCTACTGCTGGCGTTTCTACTGCTGGCGTTTCTACTGCTGGCGCTGCCGGCTTGGCGATCTCTTCGCTAGACGAGGTTGCCTCCGAATCTGGCTCGGTTGCATCGCTAGCCTTTGCGTCAGGGGCCGGTGTGCTGGCCTTTGCCGCTGGGGCGGGATCCGTCTCAGGCGTGCTTGCATTTGGCTCGCTCTCGGCTGTCTCTGAGCTGGCTTCCGCTTCCTGAGCAGTTTCGGAACTGTTTTCGGCTGCCGGAGGCTCGGGGGCTTGCTGACCGATGGATGGTTTCGCACATGCCAAGGCAAGCAAAGTACCAAGGAAAATTAGCTGAAAATTCGTTTTCATACTGGAAAAACCACTGCGGTAGAGAAAGAACGTACTCGGAAGCTATCGTAATTCAAAAAATCGAGGCGCCTGCAGTTACATCGTACTGGGTGCAATCTGACCTAGATTTCGCACCTTAATATGCCTTGTAACCCCTGCATGTGTTGGGAGTTCTGCAACTTTAGGCAGTTTTCGTCAACGGAATCTGTATGAAATGCCGCTGAGTCAGGCCTGGACCAGTATCTCGAACTCCTCGTTCATTGTCCAAAATCGTCAACCTAGGCTAATCAGGCAGCGAAGTCCTTGCGCCCGGTTCTCGCGATTGGTACCATTGTGATAGTGGCGGAGCCCCTCATCTGTAATTGACTGGATTTTGGCTGAAAACGGTTTTCGCGGCTAGCGACCGGCAGGGCCATGTGTTCATGCCCGCGTTTTTCGCCGGCATGTCGGTTTCAGGGTGGTGTTCAGATGACATGACTCAGATGACATGACTCAGATGACATGACTCAGATGACATGACTCAGATGACATGACATTGGGGGTTTGCCGTTTGGGGCGTGGAACGAACTGGCCCCACGGGCCGATTGCATGAACGAAGAATTGACCGTGATGTTAAAGAAGCAGAAGAAGTTGATCTTGACCGAAGCTAATCAGGAAGCGATGCGGCGTGCCGGTAGGGTCAATGGCCAGCTGATGGATTTTCTAAGACCGCATGTCAAAGCAGGCGTCACAACGCTTTCCATCGACGCGTTGGTTCACCAGTGGACTCTGGACCATGGTCACAAACCTGCGACGCTCGGCTATCAGAATTACCCCAAGAGTTGCTGCACCAGCATTAATGATGTGATTTGCCATGGAATCCCCGATGCTTATGAGCTGAAGGGCGGGGACATCGTGAACGTCGATATCACAACAATCGTCGATGGATGGCATGGCGATCAGAGTGAAACATTCCTGATCGGTGAGGTGTCCGACGAAAAAAAGGCCGTGACTCAGTGCGCTTTCGATTGCCTGTACGCAGCGATTGATGCTCTCACGCCGGGTTGTTGCGTCAGCGCGATCGGTGAGACGGTTGTGCCAGAGGCACACCGACGAGGTTTCTCAGTGGTTCGAGAATACGTTGGTCATGGTCTGGGTCGACAATTTCATCTCGATCCCTCTGTGCCCCATTTTCCGAATCGGCAAAGTCGGATCGATCGACTCTATCCCGGGATGTGCTTTACCGTTGAGCCAATGATCAATGGTGGATCTCGCTACACGCGCAGTGACAAGGGTGATGGATGGACAGTGCGAACTAAGGACGGACACCCATCGGCTCAATTCGAACATTCTATCTTGATGACAGAAAAGGGGCCGGAAATCCTGACCATGACTCAGGAAGGACCGAGACAGGGTTTTCAATTCTGAAAACCGAACCTGTTCGACCGGTCGCACACCTCAGGCCTGAGGTTTCAAATCAGGCGTTCTGGTTCGACGGTAAGTTCGCTCGCTGTCCGTTTCAGCGATCCCAAGGTTTGAGTGAGTACCTCGGTCATGACGTCCACACTCTGCAGAATTCTATTGCTGAGGGATCCGCAGCGCCGGCGGCGGCAACTGTTCCAGATACTTTGCTAGAACAGCAGCGGCCCGTGGTGTGGCACTTGGTGCGCGACGCATCAGTGGGGCCAACGATTTGAGTGTGGATTTCAGTTGGGCATCATAGCCTTCATCCGCGTGCTTGGCGGCCAGGTAGGCAAGGTTCTCTGCTGTGACGCTCATGCCAGATGGGATGGCACTGTCCACGGGATCTTTCACACGCACGATCAAGGTGGGATGGTCGCTTGAGGTGAAGAAGAATCCACCGGCATTGTTGTCGGCGAAGAGTTCGATCTGTTTGTCAGTCAGTGCTTTGGCTGCTGTAAGCCATCGTTTGTCATTGGTGGCGCGGTGTAACGCGATCAAGCCCGAGGCCAGGAACGCATAATCATCCAGATAGGCGTTGAGTTTGGCTTCGTCTGCCGCGTAGCTTCGAAGCAATCTTCCTTGTTTCGTGCTCAGTTCCCTGAGTATGAAATCAGCAGCGTCGCTTGCGGCTTTGATGTAATCCTCGCGTTTAAGGATGCGTCCAGCATCGGCAAATCCGGCAATCATCAGACCATTCCAGGCGGTCAGGATTTTGACATCCGTGATGGGACGAATTCGTTTGCTGCGGGCCTGAAAAAGCTTGTTGCGTGTTGTATCGAGATTTTTGTTCAGGGTTTCAAAGTCGGTCTCTTGTTCCACTGCAATCTCTGTCAGCGATTTGCCAGGTGCGGGGGCGTAGTACTCAACTTCAAAGTTAGGCGTGCCATCGAATCGGAAAACTTTGGCGAACAGATCGAACCCGGGCGTCTCTTTGAATTCGTCGAGATCCTCTTGGGACCAGCGATAGAATTTTCCCTCTTCGCCCTCGCTATCAGCATCGAGAGCACTGTAGAAAGCGCCGCCCGGTGCTTTGAGTTCCCGAAGCGTGAAATCGCAAATGCCTTCGACAACACGGCGATATTCATTGTTGCCGGTGTCAGCGTATGCCTCGGCGTAAACGGAGGCGAGTTGTCCATTGTCGTACAGCATCTTTTCAAAGTGGGGGATCTGCCATAATCCGTCAACACTGTAGCGGTGAAAACCACCGCCGAGGTGATCGTACATGGATCCACTCAACATGCCATCAAGTGTCTTGGTCAGCATGCGTTTTGCGTTTGCCTTGTCGGTTTCATTGACTGATTGGCTGCGAGAGCGGTCAAGCAGAAAAACCAGATTCGAAGGCTCTGGGAATTTTGGACGGTTGGGGTCGCGGCCAAACCCGCCATGGTCCGGATCGAACTGTTCTGCCAGCGAGGCAGCGACTTGAGCGACCAGACTTTCATCGAGTCGGTCGTCACCGGCGTTTTCTTTTTCAGGATTCTGGTTGGCTTTGACAGCAGCGGTCAGCGTGGTGGCTTGTTGTGTGACAGCCTGTGGTTGTGTTTTCCACGCCTGATCAATTTGGTTGATGACGGTCAGGAATCCGGTTCCAGTGCCGCGGTCACCGGTGCGGGCCGGAAAGTAGGTGCCGCCCCAGAAGGGGCGTCCATCGGGCAACAGGAACACCGACATCGGCCAACCCCCATTGCCAGCGATCATCTGAACCGCCGTCATGTAAATCTGGTCAACGTCGGGTCGCTCTTCGCGGTCAACTTTGACGCAGACAAATTTCTCATTCATCAGTTTTGCGATTTCAGGATCTTCGAACGACTCGCGTTCCATCACATGGCACCAGTGACAGGCGGCGTAGCCAACAGACAGGAATACCATCTTGCCTTCCTGCTTGGCCTTGGCAAAAGCTTCCTCACCCCACGGATACCAGTCCACAGGGTTGTGAGCATGCTGAAGCAAATAAGGACTCGATTCCTTGGCAAGTCGATTGGTGTGGGGATCAGGTAGGCGTGAGCCATCAGGCGTTTGTGCTAGGCAAGCAATCGGGATCACACACCAAGCAAACACGACGGAATAACTGGATTTCCAAATTCGTTGGACAGGCATAAGTACACGTTGTGAAGGTTCGGAGGACTGTTCTTGCAGTGTTGTCGGGTCCTTGAGACACATTTTGGGCGGAGATGCTGAAAGCCGTGGAGTGGAACGCTTATTGATTGTTACATCTTCGATGTTGTGACTTGTTTACTGCAACTCATTGTGTCATGGACCGGTCACGTATTTTAGGATTGTAAGATGTTCAAGTTGATAATGCTTCTTTAAATGCTTGTCTTCGTACACCCAGTTCGGCAAAGGTTTGAATTTTTGCTCTTCGAAAGTTTCGAGCGGGTCGCCATTTGGGCTGGTTGGAGCAATGACGTAGATTTCAGGCTCATTTTCATGAAGCTTGTCAAGCCATGATGTGTCCGTTCCTGGCGGTCCCATGAGTGAGCGACGACCAGTTGATGAGTAAGATAAATGGGGTGACCTAGAGACCAGTACAGTATTCTGGAAAAGATTTTGCCGTGC